>CAZDTE010000012.1:0-15818 GCA_964508275.1 uncultured Ardenticatenales bacterium | reverse complement strand
CCGGTGGAAGAATTGCTGGCGGCCGGTGAACGCGCACGGGCCGGAGTCGCCGACCTCGCTGCGCCGGAACCGGATCTGCCGGGGTGGGCGCTGAAGGCGAAGGCAGACTGGTCCAAGGAGGAGTTCAAAGCGTTCGCCATGGCCAAGCGGGCGGCGAAGAAGGGCGACGCGCCGCCGGTGGAAGAATTGCTGGCGGCCGGTGAACGCGCACGGGCCGGAGTCGCCGACCAAGCCGTGGCGGCGGAGCCGGCCAAATCCGCAGCGGCAACGGATTTGCCGGCCTGGGCGACCAAGCCGAAGTCAGACTGGGCCAAGGAGGACTTCCGCGCCTACGCGAAGGCGAAACGCGAGGCCAAGCAGAGCGGCGAGGAGTTGCCCCCGATTCCAGAGGCGTAGTGCGAGGAATTGCCGCGCTCGCGCCGGCGAAGCTGTGCCCACAAGGGCATCTTCCGGCGCGAGCGCGCAACAGCTTTGGGCGGACATGAGCAACGGCGGGGGTTTATTGCCGTGCGTGGTCTTCCACTTCTAGCACAACCCGCTGCCAATTGCCCACACCGTGCAGAGCAGAGAGCAGCCCGCGCACGGTGCCGGCAATCACCTGCACGGTAAACGGCTTCCATAGGTCGACGGGCTTCCCGTCTACCAGGAGCGAGACGGACGGTGGCCCCGGCTCCTGACCCAGCACCTCCGCTTCCAGCAGGTTGGCGATCCCGGCGACATCGTCCAGATCGAACCAGGGAACGTCTACCTCCAGGGGATAGTCGGCGGCGACGGCCATCAGTTCCGCGGGCTCGCAGATCAAGCCGGTACTCCGCTCCTGGCGTGATACCTCGATCTTCGGGGTAGCGGCCCGTTTGAATCCTTCAGTAAGGATCAGGTCAACGTCGGGCAGCCCGGCCGCGAGCTGCGCAAGAGAGGGCTCGTCGGTGACTCGCCGAACCTGGGCCACCTTCGCCGGGGAAGCAACCACCACGGCGTCGGCCCCAGCCTGAGCATGGCGCCAACTGTCCTTCCCTGGACGGTCCATTTCGAAGTCGCCGTGGGCGTGATGTTTG
This sequence comes from uncultured Ardenticatenales bacterium, assembly GCA_964508275.1. Classification (GTDB taxonomy): domain Bacteria; phylum Chloroflexota; class Anaerolineae; order Ardenticatenales; family JAADHH01; genus CAZDTE01. The sequence goes on along the minus strand of CAZDTE010000012.1, from coordinate 14,763 downwards.
ATCACGGCGATACGGTATCCGCGCTTCTTTAGTTCCGGGATCAGCTTCTCGAGTAGCGTCGTTTTCCCAGAATCCGATTTTCCCACAACAGATACGATTGGCGTCATCAATCTCCTCCTCGTCATACGTAAGACGTCACTTACACCAGTGGATGCCGGCTGCGCGCTCTGCCTTCGACCGGCTACGCTTTGGCCGGCGCTCGAGCGGGGGGGAAGAAGGGATTTTCTACCGATCGGGGATGCCGCCATCCGGCACCGGTTTCGGGCAGCACGTGAATAGCCCCTTTCTTCAGTGACACCTGCTCGCGTTTGCCTACCGTCAGGTTCAGGCGCACGAACACCGGGTGGGGTAACAAGATCTCCAGGTGATAGCCACGGTCGTCGGAAATGCCCTCAATGCGGAAGAAGAGCAGGTGTTCTGTACCCCTGGAGATCTCCCCAACGATGTGTCCCTCCAGAATGTTCTCTTGCAGGCCGCGCCGTGGCGGACGATCTCGGCGGATGATCATTACTTCTTCCGGGCGAATCCCGAAGATCACCTGTTCATTGACGGTACGTGGCTGGGGCGGGGCGTGGATCACCCGGCCCTGCCAACCGATGCACAGGCTTTCGTCGTCAAGTGAAAGCACCTCCCCGGCAAACAGGTTGCGCATGCCCATGAACTGGGCAACTGCCGGGCTCCGTGGTCGCCGCAACACCTCGTCGCGTCCGCCGCCCTGCAGGACCTTTCCGTGATCCAGCACAATGATCTGGTGTCCCAGAGCATACGCCTCTGCCAGATCGTGCGTAACGAGCAGGACGGGGATACCGAGGCGTGCCTGCAACACCAGCAATTCCCGGTGCAGTTCGCTGCAGATGCCGCTGTCGAGAGCGGCGAACGGTTCATCCAGGAGTAGGACATCTGGGTGCGTGACCAGGGCACGGGCCAGCGACACACGCTGCTGTTGGCCGCCGGAGAGTTCAGCCGGGTAACGTTCTGCCTGGTCACGCAAGCGCATCAGGGTTAGCATCGTCTGGACTTCGGCCTGTTGCTGATGGCGCGGCAGGCGGTGTAACCCATAGGCTATGTTTTGGGACACGGTCTTGTGGGGGAACAGAGCGTATTGCTGCGGCACATAGCCCACGCGTCTTTCTTGCGGAGGCAAGTCAATGCCGGCGACGGAGTCGAACAGGAAGCGGTCACCCAACCGGATGCGCCCGAAGTCGGGGCGGGTCAGGCCGGCAATGGCGCGCAAGGTCTGACTCTTCCCAGCACCCGATGGCCCAAAGATCACGATCAGCTCGTTGCCCGCGGAGAAGGCCACGTCGAGACGGAAATTGCGAAACTTTTTGTGGATTTCGGCCTTTAGCATCCTGCCCTCCACTCACCCCCGACTCCGCTGCCCACTGCCTCACCACGGAATACGCCGCGTAGCGCGGCGGGCGACGACGAGCAGCACGACGGCGACCACCGTGACAATTCCGGCGAGCAGGTTAGCCTCCGCCTGGTTGCCTCCCTGCACGGCATCGTAGATGGCAATCGGCATGGTCTGCGTGTGGCCGGGGATGTTGCCGGCGACCATCAGCGTTGCGCCGAACTCCCCCAGTGCACGAGCGAAGGCCAGCACCGCACCGGCGAAGATGCCGCGCCAGGCCAGCGGCAGCGTGATCGTAAAGAACACCGCCTGCTCCGAGCGACCGAGCGTGCGACCCACCTCTTCCAGGTCAGGGTCAATGCCGGCCAGGGCCGCCTGTGCCGACTGGACGACCAGCGGCAGGGCGACCACCGTCGCGGCGACGACAGCGCCTCGCCAGGTGAAGACAAGCGGCACACCCTGTGTAGCCAGCCACCGCCCCAAGGGACCTTGCTGACCCAGAGTAACCAGCAGGTAGTAACCCAAAACCGTCGGCGGCAGCACCAGCGGCAGCGAGGTCAGGGCGTTGAGCAGATCACGGCCGGGCAGTTCGGTGCGCGCAATGACCCAGGCCAGCGCCACGCCGACAAGCAGGGCCAGGAGTGTAGCCACTCCGGCCACGCGCAGCGAGAGAAACAACGGAAAGAGGGGATCAGAACTCACCGGGCAACACGAATCCGTACTTCTTCATGATCGATCGGCCTTCCGGCCCGTTGACGAACGCGACGAACTGACGGGCCACCTCTTCCTGTTTTGTTCGCTTGAGAATGGCCATTGCCTGGTTGATCGGCTGGTGTAAGGCTGGGTCGATCGGCGTATAGCGCACTTCCGGCACACCGGCGATGGACAAGGAGACGATGCCCGCCTGCGCGTCGCCGGTCTGCACAAATTGCAACGTCTGGCGGACGTTATCGCCGTAGACGATCTTCGGTTGTAAGGCCGTCCACAGACCGGCACTCTGCAACGCCTGCTGGGCCGCCACGCCATACGGCGCGTGCGCCGGATTGGCGATAGCGACTCTTCGGATGTCGTCGGCCTGTAAATCCGCAAGCTTGGTCGCAGTCACGCCGGACCGGCGGTTGACCATCAAGACGAGCCGCCCTTGCGCATAAGGCTGCTCGCTGTCGGGCATAATCAACCCCTGCTCGCGCAACCGCTCCATGTAGGAGACATTCGCGGCAGCAAAAATGTCGAAGGGCGCGCCGTTCTCGATCTGTTGAGTCAGCAGGCCGGTGGAGCCAAAGGAGAATGTTACCGCCTGTCCCGTCTTTTCCTTAAACTGCGCCCCTGTGTCGGCGAAGGCGAATTGCAGGTCAGCCGCTGCCGCGATGAGGAGTGGACCATCCTGGCCAGCGGCAGCCCCTGGTGAGCCAGCACCGGCACACCCACCCACGAGCCCGATCACTACGGCCAACACCAACAGGGCGACCGCCGCCCGTTTTCGAGGCGAGGCATTCTTCGCGGACATCACGCAATTTGGATGGTCACATGATCTGACGTGGGATCAACGCCCTTCACCTCCAAGCCTCCCTGGATTTCCCAGAAATGTTTGGCGTTGGGTCCCTGGTAGCTGGGCTGTGCACTGGCCGGCAATTGGAAGGTCGTTTCCCACTCATACTCCTGCTTGGCCTCCAGCGCCGTTGCGCCGGCCAGGTCAAACTCTGCGCTGAACGTTTCCGGGCTCTGCTCCACGCCTTCTTTCGCGACCTGCGGCTCGCCGGCTGAATCTGCTGCGTCCCCCTCGCCCTCTTGGGGATGCTTCACAACCTCGACGCCACGAGCAACAATCGTTTCCGTGCCCCGGATCTTCCCGTAAACGCGCCTGGTATTCAGTTCGTCGTCAGCGACGGCCCGGACTCTGATGGTGAAAGGCTCAAACCTGGAAGGATTTTCCACCTCCACAGACACCTGGGCACTCCATCCTGTGACCGCGCCAACGATACCCTTGAGAAAGCCCATGAATCATGCTCCTTTGCTATGACAAAACCGTCACCACGTACACGTCACCAGTTATTAACAACAGGCGGCTAGAAGGAAGCGCACAACGTGAGCCGTGAAACGTGAAAACGGGAAACGCAATACGCCACACCTGTCATGCGACCCGCAACCCGCCGTTCACCCCCCAATCGCGGACATGGGCCGGCCTTGCGGGACCACGTGCTCGGCCAGCAGGTGGCTGGGCGGCTTGATGGTCGTGGCCTGGCGCAGCAAGTCCAGCAGCTCGCCATCGGCAGCACCGCCACGCAGAGCCGGCCGCAGGTCCAGTTCCTCATCGCCCAGCAGGCACGGACGGATGTGCCCATCGGCGGTCAAACGCAGGCGGTTGCAGCCATCACAGAAGTGAAACCCGACCGGGCTGATGAAGCCGAGCGAGCCCCGTGCCCTCGGGACGCGCAGGTAGCGAGCCGGGCCCGATCCATTCGCCTCGTCTCCCGCCGGCGACAGATCACCGAGTGGCTGCAAGCGTTCCATCATCTCTTGCAGGGAGACATAGCGCTGGCCGGGAAGTGGTGTGTCCGGCCCCCAATCCGGATCGTCCCGGAACGGCATAAGTTCAATGAAGCGGACGTGCCATTCGTGTTCCAAAGTCAGGCGAGCCAAGTCACACAACTCGTCGTCGTTCAGGCCACGCACCACGACAACGTTCAGTTTGATGGGGCCCAAGCCGGCCCGCTCCGCAGCCTCGATTCCGGCCCAAACGCGCTCGATGTCGCCGCCACGCGTGACTCGCCGGAACCGGTCGGGGCGCAGCGTATCCAGGCTGACGTTCACACGGCACAGGCCGGCTCGGGCCAGCGGCTCGGCCAGGCGGTCGAGGAGCAGGCCGTTGGTGGTCAAGCTGACCTCTTCGATGCCCGGAATGGCCGCAAGCGTGGACACCAGGTCAACCAAGTCCCGTCGTACCAGCGGCTCGCCGCCGGTCAGGCGCACCTTGCGCACGCCGAGGATCGCACTGAGACGCACGACACGCGCGATCTCTTCGTACGTGAGGATGTCGTCACGCGGTTTGAACTCAACCCCGGTCCGCGGCATGCAATAGAGGCAGCGCAAGTTGCACCGGTCCGTGACCGAAACGCGCAGATAGGTGATCTGTCTCCCCTGGGTGTCGAGCAAGTCACTCATCGCCAATTCCTTCTTCAGTCACGCACCGCTCCCTCATTTCCGCCCACCGGCGTAACGAAAATCTCCCCAGCGATCTCCGCATCGAGGGCTAACTCCAGGCTTCCGACCTGCACGACGTAGGCCGGGTGCTGCTGTTGAAGTCGCACCTGGCTGCCAGGCGCGATCCCCAGCGCGCTCAAGCGCTGCAATCGAGAGGCGTGGGCCGGCGACAGGAAGGCGACCTCCGCCCACCGCCCCTTCGGGAATCGGGATAGCGGGATAGCATCGCCGTCCGTTTCGGCCACCACAGGAGTCGAAGCAGGGGTCTCGCCACGCACTCGTCGCCAGAGGCGTTGCACCCAACCGACGATGGCCGACCGGTTGGCGTCTATGCCCTGATAGCCACAATGGGGGCAGCAGACCATCTGGCAGCCTTCGCCCATTGGGCAGTGCGTCTGGCAGCCGGGGGTCCGCTCGTCAAACTCAAAGCCGCACAGCGGACAGATCATGCGAATGCTCCCAACGCAAAGTTTAATAGCCCTCCAACCAGGAACGCGAAGGGGAAGATGAAGGCAGACATTGCCAGTGCCGTGCGATTGCCGTACTCCTTGGCGATCATCAGGACGTTGGCGATGCAGGGCACGAACAGGGTGATGGTGACCAGGCTGACCAGGATCTGATCCGGCGTCATGGAGCCGGCGCGGGCCAGAGCAAACAGCCCGGCCGCTCCGTAGTCCCGCCGCAGGAAGCCGATCAGGAACGCGTCCGTCGCCGCGGCCGGCAGGCCCAAGAAGTTGACGACCAGCGGCGCGGCCAGCCGTTCGATGGCCTTCAGCAAGGCCAGCTTGTCCAGCACGAACAGGATGGCCGTGCCAGCAATGAAGAGGGGCACCACTTCGCGCAAGTACCACTCCAACCGGGCCAGGGTTTTGACGACGATGTTGGACATCTGCGGCCAGCGGATGGGCGGCAGCTCAAGAATGAAATCGGAGCCGCGGCCCGGCAGCATACGAGCGGAGAGGTAGCCTACGAATAGCATCGTGGCGATGACCACGCCGCCCCAAATCAACGCTGCACGCCCGCCCAAGAAGGCGATCATCCCCAGAATAACGCCCAGTTGCGCCGAGCACGGGACGCCCAACGCCAGCAGGAGTGTCACCTGCAACCGTTCCTTGCGGCTGTCCAGGATGCGCGTGGTCATCGTGGCCATCGTGTCGCAGCCCAGACCCAGGATCATCGGAAGGACCGCCTTGCCGTTCAGCCCCATGGCCTTAAAAATGCGGTTTACCATCACGGCCAACCGGGGCAGGTAGCCAGAATCCTCCAGGAAGCTGAAGACGAGGAAGAAGGTGCTGACGATCGGCAAGACGATGGCAAAGCTGTAGGTGAGCGCCATAGGCACCATGCCGTACGGTCCGACGAGGAAGTCCTGGACGATGGGGATTGGAACCCAGGCGCGGACCAGCCCGGTCACCCATGGGTTGACGAGTGCGCCGAAAAGCCGCGTTTCCAGCAGGTCAACCATCGTCTGGGCGCCGAACTCGCCGACGAATTTGTATGTCACGAAGAGCACGAGCAGGACGAACGGGATGCCTCCAATCGGGTGGATCGTCCAGCGCCCGACTGTCTCGCCCCAGGAGGAGCCGGCCACAGCCGATTGGGCGGTCACGCGGGCGGCGATCTGGTGGGCAAACCGCAGGCGTTGTTCGTTGAGGAGGTAGGACAGCGGGCGGTTGTAGTGAGCCTGAAGCTCAGCGACGATACGGTTGACTGCCGCCAACGCTTCCGGCCCCCGTTCCGAAGCGACCCAGGAAGCCACCTCCTCATCGCCGGTGAGCAGCGTTGTCGCCAGGTACCGCGCGCCGACGTGCGACGGTGGTAGCCAGGCAGAGATGGCTACGATGGCTTCTTCGATGGGCGCGTCGTAGGCCACTCGCAGCGTCGGACGGTGCGGGTTTCCCAGCCCGGCAACCAGGTGAGCGGTTCCCTCTCCTTTCACCGCGTTCGTGCAGAAAACCGGCGCGCCCAGGATGTCACTCAGTTGGTGCGTGTCGATCGCGATTCCACGTTGCTGGGCCTCGTCGGCCATGTTGAGATCGAGCACAAACGGCAGTTCCATCTCGGCCAGTTGCAGCGACAGCATCAGCGTGCGGGGCATGTTCTTGGCATCGCCGACGTGAACAACGACGTGAGGGGGTTCGGCCAGCAGGATACGCTGGGTGACGCGCTCGTCCTCCGAGACGGGGAATAGGCTGTTCACGCCAGGGGTGTCTATGATCGGGTCGGTGCGCCCATTCACGGAAACCCGCCCGCGCACGACCTCCACCGTGGTTCCCGGGTAGTTGGAAACGGTGACATAGCGCCCGGTGAGCAGCCCGAAGATGACCGACTTGCCCACGTTGGGGTGACCGACAAGGATCACAGATTCGCCGGCTGGCCGGTCGTCTGGCATGCTGCTCTCTCCATGACACTGCATCGCTAATCGATCCCCAGCCGTTTCATGTTACGCGCGTCGGTAGTCCACGGGACAGCGCTTCCTGTGGGCGCGGGCTGCGGCAAACATAGCACGTCACGTCTTCCTCGGGTTCGCCGGCCACCGGTTGGCTGCAACGGGCACAAGGAACCAGGTTGCCGGCCAGCAGAATGCTTGGTTCCGTCTCGACGAGTGCCGAAATCGGACTCTCGTAAGTGAACGAGACGGCGTCATCCGGGCAGATCAGCGCGCAGATGGTGCAGTCCACACAAGCCGCCATCACGAACCGGAGCACGAAGTGACTCTCGTCCGCCGCAAACTTGAGGGCGCCAGTCGGGCAGAAGCGAGCGCACAGCCCGCAGGCCGAACAGGCCTCACCATCTACGGCGACGTCGGCCGCGGAGAGTACCGAGAGAGCAAACGGGACCTCGAGGGGATCGCCCAGCGCGCGCACGCCCAGCAGCAGTTGTCGCCGGTTCTTCGGCACTCGGTGCGGCAAGCGCTGCTCGACCGGAACGGGCCCCTGGGGTTCGCGCGCGGCCATGCTTTCGGCAATGACGTTGACTGTGGCCTGGCGGGTCAGGCGGCCCAGGGAGGTGAAGAAGCCCCGCCGTGTGTAGGTCGGTTCCTGCCCGGAATAGACTTGTGTTTCGGTCGGAGCGATAGCAAGCTCTTCTGGGTGGGCCTTGTACGTGCGCACCGCCGGCGAATGGCCGAAGGCGGTCAACAGCGCGTTCACGGCCTCGCCGGTGTGGGCGATGTACGGTTGCGCCCGCCCGATGGGGCAGTCCGCACAGATCACATCGTTGAGCCACAAGAGCGCGACGCGTCGGCGCAGGGCCAGCAGCAACGGCACGGTTAGGGCCGCCAGGCAACGCGGCGTTTGCACAACCGTCGCCCCCTCGACGCGGCTGCGCTGGGGGTGCTCATTTCGCGGGCAGGTGAGTTCGGCCGGCCGGTCAGGCGGGATACCCTCGAAGGCGTCCAGCAACTTGATCTCTGGAACACGGCTCTGGGCGAACACATCTGTCGGGCACAGGTGCAGGCACAGGCCACAACTGACGCAACGCTCAGCGTCGAGCAGAATGGGTTCTCCGACACCGGCGGTCGGGCCCGTCACCTTCCCAAGTTGAAGGGCCTCCACAGGGCAGGCATCCACACATCGCCGGCACCCGGCATCTTTGTGCCTGCTATTCAGGCATCGTTTTGCACGGACCTGCGGTGTATTGTCTCCCCAGAAGTCCAACACCGTCTCTATGATCGAAAGGTCTAGCACATCCCTCTACCCCGCGCGCCCGCTACGCGACTGTGCGGCGCGCCATGTTCACCCTTGGTGACGCGCACGCCGCGCGCCCATGCTGACTTTCTAAAACTGGTGTCCGGTGTCGTGTTGGCGTGCTGCGTGTTGCGTGTCACGCGGCACGCATTACGCGCACCACACCTTGATCGATCCGAAGGCGGCAGCGCGTATATTCTACCACATCTTGGGCGGAAACAGAAACGCTGAGGGGGCTAGGCCGAATCCTGTCGGGCTGCGGCCAGCAGGGCGATCACCTCGTCGTCTGGCGTCTGCGCGAAGGAGTCGTAGAACGTGCCGACCGCCCAAAACAGATCGGGGGAGCGCAGGCAGACCGCGCGGTCTGCGTAACGGGAAAGGCGAGTAAACGCAGCGGGTGGGGCCACGGGGATCGCCAGGATCAAGGAGCGGGGCCCGGCCTGGCGCAACGATTTTAGCGCAACCTCAACGGTGGAGCCGGTGGCAATACCGTCGTCAACCAGCACCACCTGCTGGCCCTCGACATCCAGGGGCGGACGGTTGCCTCGAAACAGAGCCAACCGCCGTACAGCCTCTGCCTGTTGGCGCGCCAGCTCTTCATCCACGTAGATCGCCGGAATGCGCAACTGGGAGATCAAGTCATCGTCCATATAGAGGGTGCCATCGCCGGCAATCGCCCCCATAGCCAGTTCGGGGTTTCCCGGCACACCGATTTTGCGGACCAGGAAGACATCGAGCGGAGCGCTGAGAGCCGCGGCCACCTCATACCCGACGACAACGCCGCCCCGGGGGATAGCCAGCACCAGGAGATTCTCCTGGCCCTGCAAGAAATCTAAGGCAGCGGCTAATTTCCTTCCCGCGTCGCGCCGATCACGAAAGCGTTTCATCGTCTCCATTTCTGGGCCCTGTCGCCGCCGCGGCAACCACCATCGCTATCGCGTTGTCTTGCGTGTGGGACAAGCTGACGGCCCATTCTCGCAGACCCTTTCGCCGGGCAATCTCCCGAGCCGCCCCACGAAGGTGCAGGTGTGGCTTGCCGTGCCTGTCGCAGATCACTTCTACGTCTTGCCAGCGTATGGCTCCGATCCCTGTGCCCAGGGCTTTGGCAGCGGCTTCCTTGGCAGCGAACCGGGCGGCCAGGGAATGGACACGCCCGGCACATTCGGCTTGCTCATTGGGCGTGAAGACCCGCTCCCGGAAACGGCTTCCCCAACGGGCCAGCGCCTGCCCGATACGCGGCACCTCCACGATGTCTATGCCGACGGACAGGGAAGTTGTTTCGCTATCCTGCATCGGTCGAAGGACCGGCAATCGCCAGGGCGTAGGAATCGGCGTGGAGGTATCGCGCAGCGACGGCCTGCACGTCCTGGGCAGAGACGGCGTTGACGAGGGCTGCGTAACGTTGTAGGTAATCCAGCCCAAGCTGATGGAGTCGGATATCCAGGAGCGCCTGGGCCACGCCCTCGTTTGTCTCCAAGCGTAGGGGAAGCGACCCAGTCATGTAGGCTTTCGCGTCCTCCAGTTCCTCGGGAGAGACTTCTGTTTCGCCCAATCGGCGAATCTCGGCCACGATGCTTTCGATGGCCCGGTCGAGGTTGCGAGGGTTAACGCCGGCGACGGCGGTCCAGGGGCCGGGTCCCAGGCCGGCGTCCAGTCGGCTGAATGCGTAATAGGCCAGGCCCTGCTCATCACGGACGGTCGTGCCCAGACGGCCCATCAGCCCGAAGCCTCCCAACACCATGTTGGCCAGGGCAGCAGCCATGTAGTCGGGATTGTTGCGGGTCAGGCCCGGGTGGCCCAGGACGATGTCGGCCTGGGTTTTGCCGGCCAGTTCTCGGTAGTCCCGGCGGATCTCGGCAATCGGCGCGCTAGGGGGAAGCGTTGTTTGAGCGCCGCGCCCAGAGGGTGTCCATTGGCCGAGGCCCTCGGCGATAGCCTCCTGCGCTTCGCCCTGCTCGATAGCCCCCACAACGGCAATAACCATTCCTTGGGGCCCGTAGTGCGCGCGGTAGAAGTCTTCCAGGTGGTCGCGGGTGAGTCGTGCGACGGTCTCTCTCTCGCCGCGCGTGCTCCGGGAATAGGGGTGGGTGGGCGGATAGGCCAGGTCGCGGAAGGCCAGGCCGGCCACCTGGCGAGTATCGTTATCTCGTTCGCGCAACTGGGTCAGGAGTTCGCCCCGCACCTTCTCTACCTGTTCAGCGGGGAAAGCGGGATGGAGCAGAGCATCTGCCAGCACGTCAAGAATGACCCGGAAGTCCTCGGCCAGGCACTTTAGCCTGAAGCCGGTCGTGTGCAGCCCACCGGAAATGCTGATGTCGGCCCCCACTCCTTCGATAGCTTCATTGATCTGGTCGAAGTTGCGGTGGGTCGTGCCTCGCAGGAGGAGTTCGGCCACGAAGGAGGCGAGTCCGGCGCGGTCGGCAGGCTCATCAACGCTACCGGCCACGATGAAGCCTTGAGCGACAACGGCCGGGCTGGTGTGATTCTCGCGAGCGAGTACTTCGATCCCGTTCGCCAGGTTGAGGGAAGCGACGTCATCAGGTCCGGGTAATGAATGCGTTTTCAAAGGTATTGCTCCTGAGATCGGGTAAGGGATCGTGCGCTGTCTCTTGCACAACCGGATCATGAGGGGGTAGAGGGACGATGTGGTCCCGCGTGTGGCCCCTGGTTAGCAGGCGCAAGATCGTCTCTGGATCGCTGCGTCCGATCCGTTTCTGTAGCTCGACGGGTGATAGACGATTATCCCAGGTAGCCAACAGGGCTAGAAACACGGCCTGGGTTAGGGACATGGTGGGTGTGCTGTAGTCCGCTTCTTGGCTACAGCACGCCATCAGATGTTCCTGAATCAGGGTAACGCGATGCACTTCGCCGGTCACCATATCAACTCCGTCCACGATCGCTTCGGGGTCAGGTGAATCGGTCAGTTCATCTTGGCAACTTGCGCACAAGTGGCGACGCATGTTGTCAATCATCGCCGTCTCCGACCCCCACTGTGCCCAGTCTATCTGAAATTCTGTGTCCAGGTCTGCCTTCAGCCAGGCCATATTACACCCCCTCACTTCCCTGGGTCAGACGACGCAGATTCCAGAGAGGTTCTTCAATGGAGCCTTCATTGACAAAGCGGTCGTCTCGATCCAGAGCATAGTTTAGCGAGAAGGTAGTAAGCACCGGGCCCCCAGTTTCCGGCAGGTCTAGCTCCTTCACAATTTCCTTGGGAGGCAGCGGTGTGCTGGCCACGTCAATCATCGCTTCAGCAATGTTCAGGTGCCCCTCGTGAATGTCTAGCAAGAGACCCTGGAGAAGCCACAGGTCGCTATAACAGATGAATTCTGGGTTCACTTGCAGTGCATCGACCAGGGGCGCCCACACGTAATACCCATATTGCTCGGCCAACTCGTCGGCCTCTGGGATTTCTTCCTCAGTTCCCACAGGCAAGTTCAAGGAATGTTCTACCGAAAACGTGCTTGCGAATTCCCGCCGCTCACCGGGGTCTTCCATTTGGACCTCGATGACTTCGAAGGGCCCGTACCGGGGATTCTGCCCCACGCGAACACCGATCACCTCTCCCTGCCGGTGATCGAGTGTCGCAAAACCGAGCCTCTGTCCAACGGAGTAGCTGTCGGCCGGTTGGTAGGGAGCACCTTTCTTTCGACGTGCAGCAATCTTTCTGGTTTCATTGTCGCGCCTTCCCGCAATCACGTGACGCACCAGCGCAGCGACGGTGTGCGGTTTTCCTGTCGAGAGGACCAACTCGTAGATCTGGTCCATATCCCCACTGTCCGGCGTGAAATCCTGCCAATACGCCGCCGTACTCGTTTCATACAGAGTGTCCATCGTTTTCAGTGAAATCCTCCTCCGTCTCCCAGCCCGATGGTCAGTTCGTTGCTTTCCTGGCCAACGGTGTCATCAAAACCCCGGCTTGCACAGCGATAACGAGCCCCGTGATTATCAGGCCGAGGAACAGCAACTTGATATTCCCTGATTCCGACGCCCGAACCGGCGCTCGCGGGTGCATGACTCGCGGAGTTCGCGCGAGCATTGTCCACACGATCAAAGCCAATGAGGTATTCAAGAGGCTACCCAGCCGGTTGCTTTCGAGCAGGACGGCTCCCACCTGAAAGGAAACGCCGACGACAGCCACAGTAACGGCCATGGCGTACCGAGGTTCTGCCAGGAATGCTTGTGACCAGGCCAGCCGCGCCGTCCAGGCACTCAGCGGCAAATAAGCGATCCAAAACAGTAGGCCGGCCCGCACAAGTAACTGGGATTGCCAGTGCAGCGCTCCACGATTCGCAATCAGGTGCGCCAGGCCCAACAGCCCTCCCGCCGAAAAACAGACCAGGGCCACCCACACCATGGCGCCATGGAGGTAAGCCAGACGGGAGATGTCACCCAGCACGATGTCCTGTGGAGCCAGCCACGCCATGAGCAGTGTGACGGCCAGCAAAGCCGCCAAGCGATGCAATGCCCATCGCCGGCCGAAAAGCATGTCGCGCTTGCGCGCCGTGTTGCACATAGTCGAACTCTTATGGGCCTCTCTGGTATGCTCGATAATTATACGTTGCTATCGGTTCCGTGTCAAATTCAATCGTTGCCTCTGTGGAGCATCTGTCTGATGCGCGCGACAACCACATCGAGGGCGACCGTGTTGTGGCCCCCTTCGGGAATGATCAGATCGGCGTACCGTTTGCTCGGCTCGACAAACTCCAGGTGCATGGGGCGGACGGTGGTCAGGTACTGCTCGAAAACGGAATCCAGGGTGCGTCCACGTTCGGCGATGTCTCGCCGCAAACGCCGGATGAAACGGATATCCGCATCGGTATCCACGAATATCTTGACGTCGAAACGCTCGCGAAGGGCTGCTTCGACGAAAATGAGAATTCCCTCCACCAGGATGATCCGGCACGGTTCGATCAACTCCGTTTCCGGCCGGCGTGTGTGGGTGGCAAAATTGTACGTCGGGGCTTCCACCACCTGTCCCCTACGCAAACGGCGTAGATGCTGCACCAGCAGCTCCGTTTCCAGCGAGTCCGGGTGATCGAAGTTCACCTTGCCTCGCTCGGCAAGCGGCAGGTGACTCCAGTCCCGGTAATACCTGTCGTGCTGAATGTAGGCAATGTTCTTGTCGTCTACGCGGCGCAGGATTTCTTGTGAGATCGTGGTCTTGCCCGATCCGGTGCCCCCAGCCACACCGATAACCAGTTGTTTCACCGTATTCACTCCATTCCGAACGAGCATGGGCAGTGCGGCAGCGCATACGTTCGTGCCCGATCTCGCCGGCACATTCTTCACGCTGGGTTCGCGATTCTGCCGGATCGCTTGGCAGGAACAGACCCGTCCGCCGGGCGGCCGCCCCCGCCGACTGTCATTCGCCCATGGGTCACGCAGCCTGCCCGTTTCGAGTTGACAAGAAGAGCGATCCAATCTATAATGTAGTCAATGTGCGCCCCGGTGGCGGAATAGGCATACGCGGCAGGTTGAGGGCCTGTGCCCGTCAGGGCGTGGTGGTTCAAATCCACTCCGGGGCACCAAAGTTGATGCGTGATGCGCAAGGCATGACCCTTCTATCGCTGCGCGCATCACGCATTCTGTTTTCTCGACTGGAATTCACCTCATGCCCAAACCGCGCTTGCTCATCGCCACCAGAAACCAGGGGAAAATCCGCGAATACCAACGCCTACTGGCCACCGTGTCCTACTCCCTGATCGGTCTGGACGATGCCGGCCTTTCTTTCGATGTCGAGGAGACCGGCCAAACGTTCGCCGACAACGCGATTCTCAAGGCGACGACGTACGCGCGCGCCAGCGGTCTGCTCACCCTGGCTGACGACTCCGGGCTGGCGGTGGACGCGCTGGGCGGCGAGCCGGGCGTTCGCTCCTCTCGCTATGCCGGTCCCGACGCCGGTGACCCGGAGCGGATCGCTTTCCTGCTGGACAAACTTGCCGCCGTCCCACCGTCGGAGCGCACGGCCCGGTTCCACTGCGTGATCGCCCTGGCGCACCCATCGGGTGAGCTGATCACGGTGGATGGGATCTGCGAAGGCATCATCACCCAGGCCGCTCGCGGCAGTGGCGGGTTTGGCTACGATCCGGTTTTCTATCTACCCGACCAGGGCTGCACGATGGCCGAGCTATCGCCAGAAGAAAAGAACCTCATCAGCCACCGCGCCCGTGCTGCCCACAAAGTCTGTGCGCTGCTGCCTGACCTTGCCTCGACCTCGAAAACGCACCAAAACGGATCGGCTGGCCATTCTCGCAGATAAGCTCGGTCTGGCCGAGAAACGTTTGTAGCGAGGGCAGCAGCAGGCAGCATGCTGTAGCCGTATTATATCCCACGCCTTACGAAAGCGCAACCCTTTCAATAGCCCGGGCTTGCGCAGCGAATACTCCGCCGCCCGTTGCCCGTGGGCGCATCTAATCGTGAGGGGAGTCGGATAGCCCACCCATTTCTTAGGCTTTTCCAGAGTATCATCTCAATAACCTGGGGAACGCCCCCCGGCCCCCAATTCTGGGGGAGCAC
>CAZDTE010000011.1:29054-41287 GCA_964508275.1 uncultured Ardenticatenales bacterium | reverse complement strand
CTGTTGCACCCTATGGTTTGCCCCCATTTTTTGAAAAGATACGTGAGCAGGACGTCAAGCCCCCCTAATCCCCCAGAATTGGGGGCCGGGGGGTGTTCCCCAAGTTATTGAGATGATACGAAGATACCCCACAAGTTTATCATACTTTGGCCGGGTGTACAAGTTTTCTCCGACAAACGGGTGTGCATCAAAGCCGCCTATTTCACTTCTGGACTATTCTGCGTTATAATAGCTGGGAGTAGCAGCCAGAGAGTAGGACGCAGCGAGTTTCTTTTCATGGAGGAGTTTCATGGGACAAAACGTGACGTACAAGATCTTGCAAGATCATTTGGTAGATGGTGCGCTTGAACAAGGCACCGAGATCGGGATTCGCATCGACCAGACGCTTACGCAGGACGCCACCGGCACAATGGCCTATCTCCAGTTTGAAGCCATGGGCATCCCACGCGTACGGACCAAGCGCTCGGTCAGCTACATTGACCACAACATGTTGCAATCCGGCTTCCGGAACGCGGACGACCACCGCTTCTTGCAGACGATCGCTGCGAAGTTTGGGGTTTACTTCTCTCGTCCGGGCAACGGCATTTGCCATCAGGTACACCTCGAGCGATTCGCTGTCCCCGGCCAGACGCTGCTGGGCTCCGACAGCCACACGCCATCCGGTGGCGGCGTCGGGATGATCGCGATTGGCGCGGGTGGCCTGGACGTGGCCGTGGCGATGGGCGGTGGGCCGTTCTACGTCCCGATGCCCAAGGTCCTTGGCGTCCACCTGACAGGCAAGCTGCAACCCTGGGTCACTGCCAAGGACGTTATCCTGGAGATGCTCCGTCGCCTCTCCGTGAAAGGCGGTGTCGGGAAAATTGTGGAGTACTTCGGCCCCGGCGTGGCCACGCTGACCGCGCCGGAGCGCGGAACGATCACCAACATGGGTGCCGAACTCGGCGCGACAACTTCCGTCTTCCCCAGCGATGAGCAGACTCGCCGGTACCTGCGGGCCCAGGATCGCGAAGACGACTGGGTGCAGTTAATCGCCGACCCGGACGCGGAATACGACGAAGTCATAGAACTGAACCTCAGCGAGTTGGAACCACTCATCGCCCAGCCCGCCATGCCGGACAAGGTAGTGCCCGTTCGGGAAGTGGCCGGCCAGAAAATCGCACAGGCCTGCATCGGGAGCTGTACCAATTCCAGCTACCTGGATCTCATGCGCGCGGCTGCCGTGATCAAGGGGAAGACTGTTCAACCGACAGTCAGCATGACCCTTTCGCCGGGGTCCAAGCAGGTCTACTCGATGATCGCTGAGAACGGCACGCTCACCGATTACATCCAAGCTGGCGCGCGCGTTCTGGAAGCGGGGTGCGGCCCGTGCATTGGGATGGGGCAGTCACCGCCGACCGGGACAATTACGCTGCGCACGTTCAACCGCAATTTCCAGGACAGGTCCGGTACACCGGGTGACAAGATTTTCCTCTGCAGCCCCGAGGTGGCAGCGGCTTCGGCACTTACCGGCGTGATTACGGACCCGCGGACGTTGGGTAAGCACCCAACCGTGCAGATCCCCGACCAGTTTCTCGTTGACGACAACATGGTGATCGTGCCTCCGGATGACGGGGACGAGGTAGAGGTGATTCGCGGCCCCAACATCCAGCCAGTGCCGTTGCGCGAAGACATGCCCAACACGTTGTCTGGCCAAAACCTGCTGCTGGTTGAAGACAACATCACGACGGACCACATCATGCCCGCGGGCGCGAAGATTCTGCCCTTGCGGTCGAACATTCCGGCGATTGCGGATTACGTCTACTACCAGGTTGACCCGACCTTTGCCGAACGGGCGAAAGCGCAGGGTGGCGGGTTTATCGTCGGGGGTGAGAATTATGGGCAGGGTTCCAGCCGCGAGCACGCGGCCCTGGCCCCGATGTACTTGGGGTTGAGAGCCGTCATCGCTAAGTCATTCGCACGCATCCACTGGAACAACTTGATCAACTTCGGTATCTTGCCGCTTGTGTTCAGGAACCCCGCCGATTACGACCGGATCGAACAGGGTGACACGCTGGAAATCCCGAACGCGCGCGAGGCAATCCAGGAAGGAAAGGCGGTCACGCTGGTCAACCAGACGAAGGGGGTCGAGATACCGCTTGAGCACACGCTCTCGGAGAGGCAGGTGGCCATCATGCTTGATGGCGGTCTTTTGAACCACATTCGAAAGCAGCACGCCTAGCGTTCTCTCGACTATGAATTGATGGTACCCGTAGCGCCGGAATTCCTGTTCCGGCGCTACGGACCGCGGCACCGGCCCCCGACTACCCGCGTGGTTGCCTTGCGCTCACAAGATGATGCCGCGCTCGCGAGCCGTTCTCACCGCCTCAGCGCGCGAGTTTACGTGTAATTTGGAAAAGATGCGCTCGCAGTGCTTGTGGACGGTTTTCTCTGCGATCCCAAGCTGCTGTATGATCTGCTCCGTGCTCATCCACTTGGCAATCAGAGCCAACACTTCCATCTCGCGGGGCGTGAGTTCCGTAGTGAAGTGCTGGTCATCCCGCATCAAATCGAATTGTCTTCTTTCCCAGGCCATGTGGCCATCCGCCGCCGCGCGCAGTGAATAGACAATACGGGATGGGGGTACGTCCTTGTTCAGGTAAGCGGCCACCTCTTCACGAAGCGCCTGCAGCTCCCAACGCAGATCAGTCAAGAAGGTGAGCACCACGATCGAGGCATCCGGGACGTGTACGCGCAACCGTTCAATAAGTTCAATACCGTATTGGGGTTTTGTCTTTTTGCTGCCTGGCCGGTGCATGATCTGCATGTCCACCGAGATCACGTCGGGTTTGTGCACCTGGGCCTGTTGCATGGCGGTCTCCACATTGTCGGTGATCGCGACAACCTCGAAACCGCCTTCCGCCATCAACACCGCCTTCAAGCCGCGGACGAATGTTTCACTGTCTTCCACCACCATCAGGCGGACCTGTTTCCTCACCGTTCACCTCCCAGCGGGACCACAAGCCTCACGGACGTGCCCTCGGAATCGCTGTCGATCTCCAGATCGGCATTCAGCCTCTGCGCTCGCACGTACATGTTGCGCAACCCCAGGTGACGACGATCTGGGTCTGCCGAGGTGAGGGCCTCCTCCAACGGCGAAAACCCGCAGCCGTCGTCACCCACCAAAACGTGCAACACACTATCCACGCGATGCAATTGAACGGCGACATTCTGTGCCCTGGCGTGATCGCGGCAGTTGTTCAACGCCGTGCGCACGATCCAGTAGATATCCTCCGCCATTTGCGGATCAACGGCCCGGTCATCAAAGTTCAACACGCACCGCACCTCTGTCTCCCACCAGCCGGCGGAGTTGGCCTGGGAAACCAGCCGGCGCAGCGGCTGGGTCAGTCCCTCTTCGGCGAAGTCAACCGGCTTGGCCCCTTCCATGATGCGCCGGCCGTCGGCATAGATCTTGCGCAATGTCCGCTCCAGGAAGTCGATCTCCTCGGCCTCATCCAGGTCCAGGTGCGAACGTAGGCGCTTCTGGATTGCGCTGGTCCAAAGGTGCAGCCCGCGGGCATCGGAGACCACGGTGTCGTGGAGTTGATCGGCGACCTCGTGCAGCGTGCGCTCGCGTATTCCGCGCAGCTCGCTGACTTCATCGGCGAATTGAACCTTTTCCGCGATCTCCTTCCGCAACTGGTCCATGTAATCCATGTTGCGCACGGCATAGACGAGCATCAGCGGGTAGATCATGCACAAGGGCAGCAGAATCTCGGTCAGGATCATCGTCCCGCCGTGACTGGCGAAAGGCAGAACGCCAACACCCATGAGCAGGATCACACCGACGGCCCAGACGGAGCCTAGAGTGACCGCCCAGCCGCGCCCGTCCGTGCCAGGCCGGAAGTAGGACCAGATGGGTCGCAGAGTGACGACGATCCCGCCAAAGCTGATGGTGAACAGAAACAAGTTCCACACAATGTCAATGGGGGGTCTCTCAAGGAACCAGGTGTTTCCGAGGAAATACACGGTTCCTAGCGCGAGTGCCCAAGATAGCGGCAGGTACCGCAGTCGTGGCCGGCGAGCAAGCCACCCCGGCATGCGGGGAAACACCAGGGCAAAATGGAGCAGCAGCGCCCCAATAATCGGATACCCGTAGTGCCATATGAGGGCGTTGAGCAATGGCCACCTGAAGCAATAGTGGGATACACAACCGGCGAAACTGTGACTGAAAAACACAGCCGCAATCATCAGGAAGGCCAGCGAAAGGGCAACGCGCGCCTCGTCGGTAGCTGTGCGGATAAACAGCACACTGGCTACGGCGCAGGATACGCCGGCCAGAAACCAAAAGCCATAGAACTCGAAGAACCGTTCGAATGTGAATATGCCAACCGGCACCGAAATAGTCAGCAGCTGTCCACGCCGGTTAACATCATAGACGACGGTGTCGCCCGCGCGCTTGTCTCTGAAGTCCCTTTTGAAGAAGAAGTACGGGTCCTGGCCGTCAATGTGGATGACGTTATCGTCTCCGTGCAACCCGCTTTGCGGGCCGGGCCAGTTCCAGGGCACCTCCACGTTGATCATGTACCCGTTGATGCGATCCCAGGTGACCGGCACGCCGGCGAACGGTTGGCCGATGTCTGGGCGGAGTCGCCACAAGCCGCGCACCCCGTGCCACAGAAACAGCAAGGCCAGAATGTAGACAACGAGGCGCACCTGGCGCAGCCTGTCTCCACCGATTTGCAGGCGGGATTCGGTCACCGCTCCCCTCCGTCTTGTCGCGAGATCCCTGTGGGAAAGATGGTTGTGCAATTGTATCACATCGTGCCCGTGCTGGCAATTCTGGAGTGACCGACGTCTACGCCGCTTCGCCTTGACGAAACGGAGGTCTGTTGTTATAATTGAGGTACCGGTTGGGGAAGGATGACTTATCCGACCGGTGAGGAGACGAACGAGCGGCCCGTCGCAGGGGAGCACAACGCGCTCTCTTGAGGAACTTCCCGACTCCTCGCCCCGGCCACTGTGGTGGGGCAGGCCACCCACTGAAACCGTAAGGTGGGGCGCTGGCGGAGCAACCTGTCGGTGACGCAAGACGGCAACAGAGAGCAGACCAGCCGATGGCCGGCCAACACCGGCACAGGTGATGGGTGAAAGGGTGGGGTAAGAGCCCACCAGCGGTCGCAGCGATGCGACCGGCTAGGCGACTGCGCTGGCTGATGGGGAGCAAGGCGGGTGGGGTGGGCTCGGCACAACCCGGGTTCGCTCCCGTCGCAGCGGCGACGGTGAGGCCGGGTAACACCCGGCAAACCAGGAGCTGCCAGGCCGCCCAGGGCCTTGGTCCACTTGGACAGGGGCAAGGTGGCCTGAGACAGATGACGGGCGACAACAGAATCGGGGGTATAGCTTGTTCGTCCCCGTCCCATGGAACGGGTCGCTCCCGGTCATACGGGGGCGCTCCCGCGTGGCGGTCAGGTCGGGGGCCCGTAGCTCAAAGGGAGAGCGCCTGGTTTGCAACCAGGAGGTTGCGGGTTCGAGTCCCGCTGGGTCCATTGTTGGGTTTCGAGTGTCGAGTTCCAGGTTTCGGGTTACGGGCCGACAACTTCAAGCCTGGAACTCCGAACTCGAAACTCTGATTGGGGCGATTAGCTCAGCTGGGAGAGCGCTTCCCTTACAAGGAAGAGGTCGCTGGTTCGAGTCCAGCATCGCCCATACGAGCAAGTTCGGTGGAGACAGAGTTGGCTACTGAGCGCCGATCGCCGCGTACAGCTTCTGCTGCCGGGCGATGGCTTCCGCGTACCGGCTGTGACGGGCCTCGTCCGGTTCGTAGGTGGGGCCAAGCGTAACCGGTACTCTTCCGACGTCGGCCACGACGCCCAAAGCCTCCAGGGCCAGGAGCGCCCCGCCCCGGCTCGTAGTTTCCACCTCCGCGGAAACGTGGATCGGCCGGCCCAGCACATCAGCCATGATCTGCAACCATGCCGGCGAGGAGAGCAGGCCCCCGCCGCTGGCCACGATCTCGCCGGTGTCGGGTGCCGCCGCGCGGAGCATCTCGTCGACGATGGCGAAGCGGTAAGCGACTGCCTCCAGGAAGGCCCGTAGAATGTCCACGGGGCGCGTAGCCAAACTGAGCCCGCCCAGGACAGCGCGAGCTTCCGGTTGCCAACCGGGACTGCGTTCACCGGCCAGGAAAGGCAACACCGTCAGGCCGTGCCCATCCGGTTCCATGCGCTGCAATTGCTCCTCCACTGCCCGGGCCGTTCCAAGCCGCAACGTCTGGCGGGCCCAGGCCAACACGTTGCCCCCCTCACTCAAAGCTCCACCCAACAGGGAGCGACGGG
Organism: uncultured Ardenticatenales bacterium; assembly: GCA_964508275.1. Lineage (GTDB taxonomy): Bacteria > Chloroflexota > Anaerolineae > Ardenticatenales > JAADHH01 > CAZDTE01. Next base: position 34,973 of record CAZDTE010000011.1, on the reverse strand, counting down.
CGTCCACCCGGTAGCACCACAGGCCGGGCGGCAGATTTTCCGGCGTGCCGGGGAGCACCACCCGCATGGCACCGCTGGTCCCAATCGTCAAGGCCACCCGGTCCGGCGACGTACACCCGCTGCCGATGTTCGCCGCAGCGCCATCGCCGATGGCCGGGAACCACGGCACGTCCCGCAACGCCGGCCAGCGCCGTGCCCATTTGGTCAACAAGCCCAGAAAAGGCCGGCCGACGTCTGTCAACTCGGAGAGCTGGTCCGGCCTGATCGGCAACGCGGCCAGCAGATCGTCATCCCAGGTCAGCCGGTGACGATTCAGCAGCCCGCTCCACGAAGCGACGGAATAGGAACAGGCCGTCCGCCCGAAGAATTGTTGGTAGACATACTCGCCGATCGACGTCCAGTGCTGCACGCTTTCGAAGCGCTCCGGGTTGACACGCTCCAGCCAAAGGAAACGCGCCGGCAGGTAGCTGGTATGGAAGCGGCAGCCGGTTCGCGCGTGCGTTTCCTCTTCGTCAAGCAGTTCCCGCAAGGTCTCCACGTCGCGTACAGGTCGCGTATCAGCATAGGTGTACACCGGGGTGATCGGCCGCCCGTCCGCGTCAACCCCTAGCGCGTTGCTCACGAGCGTGTCCATCGCCACGGCGCCGATCTGCCCGGCCAGCGGTTCCGCCTGGGCGAGCAGACGATCGATAACGGTCACGATGCGGTCCATGACGTGGTCTATGTCGTCCTCTACAGCGCCATCGGGCCGGACGTGCATGGGGTGTTGCTCACGAACTGCCATCCCCTCGACCGCCTGACCCCTGCTGTCGAAGAGCATGGCCCGCGCCGACGATGTGCCTACGTCAATGGTCAGGACATAGGGCACCGATACGTTTGAGCCATTACTTTGTCCGCCGGGCATCAATCCACCTCATCGCCACTCAGAGGGTACGTGCCGCGCCATCCCCGCGTTGAAGCGTTCCGCCCCGACCTACAATCCCCAGCTCAGCGGATGCGCCCATCGGAATTCCATTGCACCGCCGTCGGGCTTGCGCAGCAAAGGCAGGTGCATCTTGAAAGGGCGTGCCGGCTCGTAATCCCCGTAGTTGACGACGGTGGGAAATTGCGAAACGACGCCGACCACCATCGTGTTTGGCGTACTGGAGAAGTAGCCGGCCGGGTCATCCTCGATCAACCGGTAGGTTCCCTCGGCAATACCGCTGAACTGGAAGCGACCGTCGGAGCCGGTCCAATACTCGGCCAGGTCGTGGCCTGCCTGGTCCTGCAGGCGGATGCGCGCGCCGTGCAGGGTGTCCTCACCCGTGTCGCGAGTCATGTTCTGGTTCGCATCGTTGTACACTACTCCCTCGATGCGTCCTGTGCCGGCCGGGATGGTGGGTGTGGGGGTCGGGCTGTAGGCGCTGAACCGTGCCCCGAACGGCACCGTAACCGAGCCGCCACCGGTCACCGAAACTCCCCACAGCGTCGCCGTGGTCGGCAAGAAACCGTTCGGTGCCGTGAACCGGACGAGGTAGGTGCCATCGCCGCGACCGGGGAAGCAGTACGGTTCGCTGCCGTCGGTGGTGTAGGCATCCAGTACCTGGTAGCTCAAATCGAGCAGCTCGATAAAGGCCCCGTTGAGCAACCCTTCGCCGCCATCTTGCTGGCTGTTCGCATCCAGGTCATTGAACGCCAACGTGCAGACGGCGCTGCTGCCGGGGGGAACGGTCGCTGTGGGCGTGGACGTGACCGTCGGCGTGCCGGGGGTGGTCGTCGCCGTGGACGTGACTGTCGGCGTGCCGGGAGTCGCCGTTGCCGTCGGTGTGGGGCCGGTGAAGGTGACGAAAAAATCGTTGCCGGCGTAGGTCCCCGTGCCCGGCGACGTGAATTGAATCCAGTTCGAGTAGGTGGGCACACCACCGCTGGCCGATACCGCGTGATGGAAGGCGTAGTCGGGCCACGCCTCGGCGCGCAAGTAGATGTTGTAGTACGTGTAGCTGGAATCGTTCCGCAGGGTGAAGGAGCCATCGGCCAGGGTGGTGGCCGTCTTGAGCCAGGCGCCCAGGCTGCCGGCGGAGTTTGAGCCATAGAGCTGCACCTCACCATCAGCGACGGGGTGGGCCTGATCGGCACCGTAGACGTGGCCGGTGAAGGTGCGATTCATGCTGACCGGCGTGTCGGTCGGCGTCGGCGTGGGCGTAGGTTCCTGCACCGTCACGCTGCCGGACTGCTTGGTCAGCGGGTAGCCCTCGGAGACGCCCGGCCCGGTCACCTTGGTCAGGCCGCCGAAGGTCAGGGTCGTCGTACCGGATGATGTCTTGGCGTTGAACGTAATGGTAGCGGCACGCAGGGTGGTCGTGGGGGGAGAGAACCCGGTCTTCAGGGTACAGCCTACGCGGACGTTTCCGCTGCTGGTGGCGGCACCGGTCGTGTCGAAGTAGGAACTGTTGCAGACCACGGAAATGGCATCGAGCAAGCCGGCGTCAAAGATCACTTCTGCCTGAACGGCGTCAATTTCCTGCCCGGCCGGATTCACCCAGACTTCGACGGTGAAGCCGAGTTGGCCGGTGTTCACCGTCTGGGCGCCCGGGGAGAAGTAGATCGTGACCGGCGCGGCGGGCGCGTACGGAGACAGTCCCTGTGCCTGCACGCCACCGCTTGGATTGAGCACGATGTCTCCAGCCTCGAAGAAATTGCCGCGCAGCAGTGAGAAGTCGGAGATATCAACGAAATCGTCCTCGTTGAAGTCGGCCCGCGGGTCGAATCCAGGCTCACCCTGTGCCTTGAAGAACGCGCTGCGCAGGAGGGAGAAATCAGAAATGTCGACGAAATTATCCCCGCTGGCGTCTCCTTCCCTCAACCGGTCCAAATCCACGACATTGAGACCCACATCGGCGAAGAAATCGCGCCAGAGGTTGCGCAGGCTGTGGTCGTTGCGGGCGGAAACGTCGAACGTGCCGCTGATCACGCCGCCCACCGTAAAGGCGCCGGTGGTATCGGGCAGGGTATCGAACCGGTAGGCGGGGATCGGATCACCAGGCAGATGGACTCCGATCTGGAGAGGACGGGCCCAGTTCGCGGCCGGCGGCGTGCCCCGACCTTCGTAGGTCACCTGGCCGCGAATGTACGCCGGGCCGGCCGGCATCGGCGTGCGGGTGACGGTCGGTGTGGAGCTGGGCGTCGTTGTCGGCGACGGGGTGGCGGTCGGAGGCGGCACACAGCCGGCCAAGCCCGACGGCGGTGGTGCCCCGACGCGGGCGATGCGCACAGCGTCCAATTGCACACCCCCTTCGCGTACCAGGAAGACGAAGGTGTGGGATTGCCCGCTTTGCGGGTTATTGGCCAACGAGAATTGGTGGACGGTTTGGCCCCAGTCGAAGGAGACCGGTTGCCATGACCAGTCGTTGTTGACCGGGATATTCCAGGTGGCATCCTCCGGGTTTGGCGGGGCCTGTTCAGAGTCGACCCATACGAGGAATGCGTTGCTGGTGTCGCTCGGGGCGCGCACCCGGCCCCACAGTTCGTAGTCGCCATCGCTGAGCTTCGCACCGAATGTGGCACGACCACCGGGCTGGAAGACCGGCGAGTCCAGGTAGTAGCAGGCGGAGACCGTGGCGTCTTCTGCGGTGGCGAGTGGCGTGGCCTGTGTCGCCGCCTCGGCTTCACGGTATACCCAGCCCGGACCGGGAGTGGTGCTGGGTGTCGGCGTCGCCCGGTTCCAGCCTTGGAGGTAGCGCATGTAGGTCCAGCCAAAGGGGCTCAGTTGACGGGTTTGCCAGTCGAACAGCGCACCGTTGAAGCCTTTGCCGGTATTCGGGTTGTGCTGCGGCGAGTTGATGCTGAACCAGAGCCAGCGCTGCACAAGGTGATAGTCATCAGCTGGGTAGCCCAAGGCCGGGTCACTGGCATACAACAAGAAGTTGAATGTGTTGGTCATGTAGGCGCTCACCCGATCCCCGGTGATCCCGAATGGGTATTCCGGCGGGAAGATGACGCCATACTCGCTGATGTACAGGGGTTTGTTCTGTTGCCCGCGGTCATTCATCCACTGGCGATAGCGTACGATGTGTTCGATGAAGATGTCCAGGTTGTCGTTGTCGGCGATGGTGTACTGGCGGGCTTCACCTTCCTCCTCGGGGGAAATGCCGGGCGGAATGCCAGTGCCGCCGGGGTCCCAGGAATGACCCTCCTTGAGGATGTGTTCGTGCACGGTGAAGATGTCGATTGGCATCGTGTCGCTGAACTGCTGCTGGTAGGAGTCCCAGACCTTCGTCAGGTAGAGCATCCGCAGAGGGGTGGCCTCCGATACGCCGGCGATGGCGACCTGCGCAGTGGGGTCCTGACCCTTGATGAAGGTGTAGACTTCGTGGTAGATCGTGGCATACTCTTCGGGCAAACGCTCATTGCAATCTTCCCAGCGGCAGTCCGGCTCGTTGCCCACGATCCACACAGCCCCCTGGTTGTTGACGATCTTCTGGGCCAGGTCGGCCCAGTCGGGTGGGTAGCGCGTGTCCTTGACGGAGATGACCTGCACGTACTCGATCCCTCCCGGTCGCGTCGGGTTCACGCTCGTGCTCCAGTCGGAGTACCAGCCGGCACCCAGGGTGGTCACATCAAAGTCGGTAATGTTGCCGTAGCGCCCATCCACGCCCACGCCGAAGCGCCACCGTTCGGAGTAGGGCACGGGGGTTGGCCCGTCCAGTTGGGGATCGGCTTGAGCAGTCGGAGACGGAACGAGAGGGACGGCGAGCATGGCTGCGAAGAACGCGATCGCGGCCACGATTGCCGTCGAAACAGTTTTCCTCGTCTTAGCACCAGTATCCATCGGCATCACCTCTGTCCTGTTGTTCGCAACCTGTCTGCACTTGCCGGGCGCAATCGGCAGACCTTCGCGCCGCCCCTACGGCTCACATCCATTGTCGGAGCATCACCGGCAGGAAGAGTTGGGGCACGTCGGCGAAATCGATCATCACGATCTGGTCGGACAGCAACGGGCCGGCCCATGAATTGATGATGGAGAAATAGCCAACAGGATCCGATTCCATGACGGTGTAGGAAACACCAGCAGGAAGGGGAGCGAAACAGTAAGGCTCGTCCCCGGTGGTTGTGTAGCTATCCAGCGTGACGAACGACTGATCCTTTAGATCGATGCGCGCGCCGGCCAGCACGGCCTCGCCGGCGTCCCACAGGCCATCGCCGTCCGCATCCTCAAAAGCGCGCACACAAATCAGGCCGGTGGCCGGTTCCCCGGTCGGCGTGGGCGAGGGCGTCGCACTGGGCGTCGGCGAAGGCCCCGGCGTGGGCGTGCCCGGGGTGGCAGTGGGGGACGGAGTCGCGGTTGCGCTGCCCTGGGCCTGGTCGAAGAAGTTGTTGCCGGGAAAGGTTCCGATGCCGGGGCTGGCGTACTGAATCCAGTTCTTCCCCTGCACCGTGCCGCCCGCGCCGGCCAGCGCCCCCACGGAGACGTAGCCGCTGGGGTCCACCTCCAGGATGTTGAAGTAGGGGCAGTTGACTTGCGTGCTCAGAGCGTACGACCCGTCTAGGCCGGTGTAGGTGGTCCTCAGCCACAAGCCGGGGCCGCCGCCGGCACTGCCCGAGCCGTAAAGCTGGACCAGAACGTTGGCGATCGGTGTGCCGGTGTCGCCCAACGCCCCTTCGTAGACACCGCCTTGAAAGTTGAATGAGGCAGGGATACTGCCGCTACACTCCGCCGCCGGCGCAGCCCACAGGGCCAAACCGTTCCCAGGCAGGCCTCCGAGTGACCAGGAGGCCAGGGCAACCGCCAGCGCGGCCGTGACAAACCAGGTCAAGCGGTGTTGTTGAAGGTTGTTTGTTTGCTGGTTCATTTCCTTCTCTCCTTAGTTATTTCATGACTGGCGCGTGAAACGTGATGTGGGATGTGGGATGTGGGATATGCGATGTGGGATGTGGGATGTG
>CAZDTE010000011.1:0-28954 GCA_964508275.1 uncultured Ardenticatenales bacterium | reverse complement strand
CCCGATGCTCCACGCCCGACGTTTCACGCATCACGTTTCGTTTCTTGCGTCTCAAACAGATCATCATAGACGGTGGCCGTACGCCGGGCCATCCGCTCCAGCGAGAACTCACGAGCGACGAATTCCCGGCCCCGCTCGCCCATCGCGCGCGCCTCGTCAGCGTTTAGGATCAAACGGAGCATGGCCTGGGCCAGCGCATCCGGGTCTGCTGGCGGCACCAGCAGGCCGGTTTCTCCGTGGCGTACGATCTCCTGAATGCCCCCCACACGCGTGGCGATGACCGGCTTGCCCAGCGCGCCGGCCTCTAGCAGCACCGTGCCGAACGCTTCCTTGAGCGAAGGGAGCACGACCAAGTCGCTGCTGGCCATCAGCTTCGCCACATCAGAGCGAAACCCCAGGAAGCGGACGGCACCGTTCAGCGCCAAGTCGGTAGCCGCCTGTTCGATCTGCGGACGCAAGGGCCCTTCGCCGATGAGCAAGAATCGCGCGTTCGGCACCTCGTCCAGCAGGCGACGAGCGCCACGAATGAAAAACACGTGCCCCTTTTCGGAGCTAAGGCGGGCCACCAGCGAAACCACCGGGCAGCCCGGTGCGATCTGCAACTCCCTGCGCACCGCATCGGAATCGGGTTCGGATTGGGCTGCGAACGTCGCGCCGTCGATTGCACCATGGATCGTGCGAACGGCATGCGGATCAAGCCCGGCGGCAATCAGCTCATGGCGGATGTCTGCCGACATGGCGATGACGCGCGGGAAGGCGCGGAGCAACAGCAAGTCCAGCCGGCGGTACAGGCGCAGTCGCCGGAATGCTTGCGAGAAGCCATGGGCCGTGGAAACAACTGGCACGCCGGCGCTGCGAGCGGCGAAGAATCCGACCACGTTCTCTTTGAAGCCGTGGGTATGCACCAAGTCGAAGCGGTCGGCTCGGATTCTGCTGGCCACTTGCCGGGCCGTGCCCCAGGGCCATTTGCTGCGATCGAGAACTTGATCTACAGGAACCCCGTACTGTGCGCCGAACGCAACCATCGGATGAACGGCCGGCAGGCTATCGGCGATCTCCGGCGCGATGCCCCGGTTCGTGTACAGGATCGTGACGGCGGTCTCGTAGCTGTGCTGACGCAGCGGCACGGCCGCCTGCAGGATCAGCCGGTCGAGTCCCAGGTATCGTGTGGTCTGGCGCAGGTGCAAGACGCGCCTCATGTCAACGCTCCGTCAAAGCCCAGCGCAGCAGATGCCCTTGCAATTGCCTCCGCCGGACGTAGGCCCGCTTCGCTTCGTCGGTGGCCGCCGGCAGGAGACCGGACAGGGCAAACAGCGCCCATTTTACGCCCGAAAGCCCGGCCATCATCGTCCTGTATAGACAGACGTAGGGCGACCCAAAACGTTTTGCGAAGAAGCGGGCATGGCTGCGGACGCCTTCCAAGACGAGCCGGCCCCGCATTTCCGGTGTGCTGCTCCTTCCTCCGACGTGAGTTACAACGGCGTCCGGCACGTAGACGATCTTCCAGCCGGCCTGTGCCACGCGCCAGCACCAGTCCATATCCTCGCCAAACATGAAATAGCCCTCATCGAGCAGACCCACCTCGTCGATCACCTCTCTGCGGATAAACAGGCACGCCCCGGAAACCGCCTCCACCTCCCGCTGGTCTCCGTGGTCCCAGTCCCCCATCAGGTGGCGAGCAAACCACCGCGAGCGCGGAAACCGCCGGTAGAGCAAGGTGCGTTCGCAAAGTTCTCCCCAAAGCGATGGCAGGCGACGCGCACACCGAAAGTCGATTTCACGATCGGCGCCCATGATCTTCGGCCCGACGATTCCGGTGCCGGGATTGCCTTCTAGATACGAGACCAATCTACTCACAGCCCAATCGTGTGCCACAGTGTCCGGGTTGAGCAGCAAGATGTACTTGCCCTTGCTCTCGCGGATGGCCCAATTGTTGGCCCTCGCGAATCCGAGATTCTGTGCCGCCAGCAGCCAGGCAACTTGCGGAAACTCCGTCCTGGCTTGGTGCACACTGTCATCCGTGGAACCGTTGTCCACGACCATGATCTCCGGCTCCAGGTTGTTGCTTTGCCCGACGATTGCTCTCAACGCCTGGGCAAGATAGTCACCTGAATTGTAATTCACGATGATGACGCTGAGCAACGGCGAATGGCGGCCTGGCTTTGACTCTCCTGCAACCATCGCCGTGTACATTTCAGCCTGATGAACGAGAGCGGTCTCGCCGGCCGCTGTCTTCAACGAGAAATGTCCGCGGCCCACGCGCGCTCACCGACCAACCGCTGGGTGAGCCCGGTGAGCAATTGACGGTCATAGCTGTCCAGGTAGCCGGATTGCCAGATGGCGATTCCATAGACCAGACACATGCCCATACCGGACGCGACCACAATGAGCATCGCTTCGGGGCGTGACATCAAGCTTGCCGGTGTCAACGTCGCCCAGGCGACAACATAGGTCAGGGCGCCCAGGATCAGGCAGGCTGCCGTTGGAAACCCGTAGACATGGAGCCACAAGTCTCGCCACCGCATTTCCACCAGCGGCTCGACGGTTCTGAGAAAGTAGGTGCTTCCGAGAATGAGGGCCAGGGGCGTAGCGAAGAGCACGCCCGTAAAGCCCAGACGGGAGATGAAAGCCAGGCTCAACGAGAGATTGAGGACCATTAGAAGTAACGCATAGCGGGTTTCGACTTCTGGCAAGCCGATTCCTCTGGCGATGGTTGTACCCGAAGCGGTCAGCACGTGGGCGAAATGACCAATGGCCAGCGCTTGTAGGACCATCACGACCGGTTCGTACCCGGTGCCCAGCCAGGCCAACACGAGCCAAGGGGCTACGGCGGCAGGGAACAAGTTCAGCGGAGCCGCCGCGATGACCAGGTATTTGGACGCGCGCCGGTATAGCCGGCGCAGCGCATCCCGATCCCCGCTGGCATCCAGTTCTGAGGCGGCCGGCACAATCGCGCTCGTGATCATCACGGAAAGGAACTTGGTTCCCTGGACAATACGCGAAGCCAACTCGTAGAAAGCGACCGCCGGGAGACCGACGAAGTAGCCCAGAAACAGTTTGTCGCCGTGCAGGATGGCCAGTTCCGCCAACTTGGTCACCTGAATCTTTGCTCCATAGCGCAACAAGCTCTCCAAACTTGATCTTCTCAGGTAGCGATAGCCAAGGCGAAGGCGCGGCGATAGCCTCCACAAACCGAAGGCCAGAAACCCCGTGCCGGCCAGCGTCGCCAAGCCCCGAGCAATCACCAGTCCGACCAGACCGTAACCCCCTTGCAAGGCGATGACCGTGCCAAGCAGTTGCAGAACTGTCACGCCAATCGCCACGCCGTTGGAAACGTCCATCCTTTGCAACCCCCAGATGACAGCTTCCAGCAATCTGTACACGGCGGCTATGCCGAACGCTACCACGGCAAGGGGGATCACAACGGATGCGGCGGCGAATAGGTCCACCCCCACGTTCATCCGGCGTAACAGCGGTTGGATGAAGATCACCGTTAGGCTCAGGACGATCAGTGCAGCACCCGCAGCGAACACAAACCCGGAAGTCAGCAGCCGATTGATTCCCTGTTCGTCTTCGTGATGGTGAAACTGTGCCACGTACCTCATGAAGGCCGGGCGCAGGCCGACATCTAGCAGCTCTAGGTAGCCAGTCAGGACCAGTACCAGGGACCACAGCCCAAACATCCGTGGACCCAACATGGCTACAACGTAGGGGGTGATCAGCAGCACCCCCAGCAAGCCCGATGTTCGCCCCAAGGAATTGAAAATGGTGTTGCGTACCAGTTTGTGGGAGAGTGATCGTGGAGCAGGTTCGCTCATGGGCGTCTAAGCTCTGGCGTGGCGCAACGCATGATGCGTGACGCGTAACCGCAGCACCGTTCCTTACGCTGCACAGCGATCCAGTTGCCTGACCGGGCGACCGGGCGCTGAATGTTCGCCTCTCTTTTGTTGAACACGACCCTATTCTACCAGGAAGCGGGCCGCTTGGCAAACTTGGCCCGTTGCGGCAGCCGCCATCGTTGGGCTCGGTCGGGAGTCCGCCTGCCCTATGGGCAGGTCGCACAGCGACGGGTGAGCGAATGAGTCACGGAACACGCACCACGTCTTCACGCTCGACGGCGCGCGAACGCTCACGTCTTGATGGCCGTCGCTCGTAGGAAAGCTCCGTGCCCGGACAGCGCTTCTGCCCAGGCCAGGAATGGAGTGAGGCCCACCAGCCACCGCCCGGCCTGCCTTTCGGCCGGTGCGCCAGGTCGCCGGCTGGCCGTCAGCGCGTTGGCTAGACTGATCCACCAGCCTTTCCGGTCGCCCACAGAAACGAGCGTGACCCGCTCGAAGCCGGCCTGGCGCAAGAGATCGGAAAGCGTTTGCGGGGACCACATCGTCAGGTGCCGGGGCTGATCCAGGTGGAACCAGTACTTGCGGAAGACGCGTGCCTGCATCGATTCGGCATTGGGCACTTCCACGATCAGCCGCCCACCGGAGCGAAGTAGCTTCCGTGCGTGTCGGGTCGTGGCCAACGGGTTGGGTAGGTGTTCGCCCACGTGCCAGAACGTGATGACATCGATGCTCGAAGGAGAGAGAGGCGACTCTTCCAGCGTCGTGGCCCAGACCGTCAGGCCGGCGGCCCGGGCGTGGGTAACGGCCCTCTCGCTCGGCTCGACTCCTAGCACCTGCCAGCCCAGGTTCTGCATGGCCAGCAGATAGCTACCGCTGCCGCAACCCACGTCCAGCAAAGTTCCGCCGGGCACCCACGGCGGGGTGCGCCCGCGAGCTGGCAGGGCCCACCGTGCCAGCCACCTCAATACGGGCGAAACAGGGAATGGATACCCCAACCGGCTGGCCAGGCGCAGCCGCCGGAGGAGATTAAGGGCAGGCGGCGGGGTCGGTGGAGCATGGGGGATGTAATCGGGGTCGTAGGCGGCGGCCAACGTCGCGGCACTCGGCGTGGGGTGCTGGTAGACCAGATCGCACGCCGCACAGCGCACCAGTTCGTAGCGCCGATTTCCACCTCGTCTGAAGTCAGGCGCGCTTTGCCAGGGAATCCGGTCAGCGTGGCCGCACAGCGGACAGTTATCTGGGCGGGGACCGGCGTGTTCGCCGCGATCAGTCGACAACCCGATACCTCAGCAATGTCCAGATTGCTTGCATGCCGTCGCGCCACGAGATCTTCTTGCCCTCGTCGGGTCGCCGGGGGTTGTATGAGATCGGCACTTCATGGATCGCGTAACCGGCCTTGAGTAGCTTGGCCGTGATCTCCGGCTCGAATTCAAACCGGTTGCTGCGGAGAGTCAGGTCCGTCAACACCTGCCGCCTGAAGACTTTGTACGCCGTTTCCATGTCTGTCAGTCGCGATCCGTAGAGCAGGTTAGTCAGATGGGTAAGCAACCGGTTCGCCAGTCGCGTACGGAGCGGGATGTTGGTGGTCGAGCCGGCGAATCTGGAGCCATAGACCACGGAGGCCTCGCCGCTCGCGATGGGGGCAATCAACTGGCCGTACTCCTGGGGGTCGAGCTCGAGGTCCGCGTCCTGGATGATGATCACATCACCACTGGCAATCCGCAGCGCGGAGCGGATGGCCGCTCCCTTCCCTCGGTTGGACGCAGAGGTATGAACCTTGATCATGTCGCTGTTGGCCACCCGCGCCCGCTCGATTATCTCGCCGCTGCCATCGGTGGAGCCGTCGTCGGAGACGATGATTTCCTTCTCCGTGATGCCGGCCGGCGCGACATCAAGCACGCGGGCAATGACTTCCTGGATGGTAAGGCATTCGTTGTACACAGGGATGATCACAGAGAGAATCATAGCGATCTCACGAAGGAGCGGACAACAGGAGACCTTGGCCCGGCGTAGGCAAGAAGCCCCACGGCAGCAAAGACGACCAGGTAGGGCTCCAGGGGTGCCCGCATCCGAAAACTCCCGTAAAACACGGCCGTCACTGCTGTGAAATAGATGAACTGCAAATAGACCATGAGCAGGTCCCTGCGGAGGTGGCGGGTGGCGATCATTCCACCGGTGGCCAGCCCCAACACCGGCAGGTAGAACAGAGCCCAGAGGATGCGCAGCCGTCCGGTGCGCTCGACCACGGGAGGCAGAATCCAGAAGCGGCCCAACTTGTACAACGTGGCCCGGGGCATTTCGTCCCACATGTGATGCCGCATGAAAGCCACGGCCTCTAGCGTGGCCCAGCGGTCGCGGTCGCTTTCGGACATCCGCATAAGCTGCTCGTACTGTTTTGGCGGAAGGAAGTCGCGAGCGCGAATCCATTCTCCCACGCGCGCGGGGTCGTCGAATATGGCCAAGTTGTTTCCGCCGATCAGGGCGATGCCGGTGACGGTCGTCCCAGGGACGAACCGCCCCCAAAGCCGGTAGTTTCGTGCCATCCAGGGGCTGACCACGGTCACGCTCACCGCGACGATGGCCAGGGCGATCGACAGCCCACGGCGCCATTGATCTCGCCAGAACCACAGTGCCCACACGGCGACGAGCGCCAGGAAGGGAAACAGGACCGGCCGCGTCAATCCGCACATACCCAGGATCAAGCCTGCCAGGAAAATCGTTCGCTGGCGAGGCACGCGTTGGATGCGAAACACGAGCAGCGTAAAGAGGCTGAGCAGGAAAAGGAAGATGGTCTCGCTCAAGATGAAGGCGTTGTAGAAGAACAGGAAGGGGTAGAACACGGCCAGCCACCCGGCCAGGCGTCCCGTGGCCTCCCCGCTGATTTCGCGGCCAAGCGAGTAGACGACGATGCAGGTGAGAGCACCGATGACGGAGAGCGCGAGGCGTATGACCAGGAGGTTAAAGCCGGCAATGACGAAGACCCCGGCCATCATGATCGGGAACAGCGGCGAGACATACGAAGTCGGTTGCCCCACCTCGTAGGCGTATTCTCCCGCTGTGGCCAGGTTCCAGGCCACTTTGCTGTAGCCGTCGGTGTCAATGATGTTCGGGTCTGGAGCCACGCCGACGACGGACAGGTTGAAGGCTATGCGGACGGTCAGGGCGACGGCGAAGAGGAGGATCAGGTAGCGCGAGCGGCAGCGTGGCCACGCGGTCAGGGTGTCCATGCACACGAATCCCCCTGGTGGGCGGCGGCGATCATCACATCCAGCAGGTCGATTGCACCGTCACCGTTCTGGTCGTGGCTAGAGTCATATGCCGGATCGCCGGTGTGCAGTCCCCAGTCGGTCGCCGCGGTCGTGAGGTCGTCGGCCCCCACAGTGCCATCACAGTCCACATCGCCGGCCGGACAGAGTCGCAGGTAGAGCGGGCTAGGCGAGATGCGCACGCCTGCCTGGCCATTGAGCTGTCCGTCGGCGTCGTTGGCACTGCCATCGATGACGAAACTGAGCGCGCCCCACTTGTCCACCGTCCGCACTCGGGGGCAGGGCAATGGAACCGTCGTGGTCAACTCAGAGGTTGTCCAGGCCACCTCCGTGTAGCCGCCAGAGGCGGTGGCAAAGCGATAGCTCTCGAAGCCGGCGCCGAAGTACCGACCGGATACCGGTGGGGCCGGCCCGATCTCTCGCGCGTAGGTCTGGGCGGCATAGTACGAGGGCTTTGGGTTCATGTTGATATCGAGCAGGCCGTGGGCGTGCACGCCATCCCACATGTTGTAGTCGCGCAGCGTGAACCAAATGACCGGGCCGTATCCGTTGGCGCGGGCACGCACATACAGCCACGTCAGGTAGCGGCTCTGCTGTTCATTGCTCGACGGTTGGCCGTCCACGATGTATCGCGGATCAGATCGATACCCGATCTCGGTGATGGCAACCGGCTTTGCTGCCTCCCCGAAGTTGGTCAACCGCTGCTGAAAGTAATTCACCTTGCCGGACACACCATTGCCGTACGGGTCCCAGCGTGTGTGGAACACGTAGTAGTAGTGCACGGTCAGGCGGTCGAAGTACGGCCCGCCGCCGGCCAGCACCTGGTCGAAGAAGTCCCCGCCGTTGATGGAGAAGTTAAAGCAGGGCTCGTAGTTGGGGCCGGGCCAGGGCCAGGTACACTGGTTCTGATACCACCAGCCGACGACTTCTGCCGCCAATCCCCCGAGCAGCAACTGTCCACCGGTGCTCGAATCCTGCAACACCTGCCACGCGGCCTGGAGGAAGGCGGCATAATCGGCGGCATACCTCCCCCAACAGCCACCCACATGGTCGGCCTGGGCAATGTTCCAATCCGGTTCGTTGGTCAGCTCCCAGTACCGTACGGAAGGATAGCGACGCACCGCCGCGTCGAAGAGCTGTACGAATTCGTCGATGTCCACTTTGTCGATCGGACCGCACGAATAGGTGGCTGCCCATCCGGGCGCGTGACCCACGACGAAGAGGGGCGACATGCCGGCTGCCTCCGCAGACGCGACGATCTGGTCATACCGGTCCCACTGAAAGTCAACCGGTAGGCTGTTCGCTGGTTCGACATCCCGCCAGGCCAACTCGACACGGCCCCAGCGGATCCCCGCCTGACCGGCCAGCGCCCACGCCGCGGGATCTGTCGCTTCGCCGAGGAAGTTGACGCCCAGTGGCGTGTCGTCAAGGTCAGGGTTTGCCGGGGAAGGTGCAGGCGTAGACGTAGCTGTGGTGGTGGGCATGGAGGTCGGCACCGTTGTGGTCGTCTTGGTGGGGGTGGGAGTCGGGCTCTGTGCCGCGGCCTCGTATGAAATCGTGAGCTTGGGGCGAAACGTGTTCGTGCTGCCATATTCCGATGAGAAGAAACGGAATTCGGTCGTCTGATCGCTCGAACCGATCAGGATCAACCCTTTGTTTGAGTTCCGATCCGCCACCCAGCCCTGGACGGCGGCCGTCACGTCCCACGTGTACCAGGTACCGAGAGCCGAGACGGTGGCCGCAGCCACGACCACGTCACTCCGATCACTCACGATGTTGTCGGCGCCCGGCGTGCCCCAATTCTGTCCACCCGCGGCCTGATGCCAGGTGGCCTGGTTCTCCTGCCACAAGCGGCGCAGCACGTGGGCGGCGACTGTCAGCGGCGTGCCGGCCGAGCCGTAGGTGTTGTCGCTGAACAGTTCCAGCGTCGCGTTGCTGACCGTCGCGCCGGCCGGAATCGTCGACAGATCGAAGCGGATGACCGGCCGCTTCACGCCGCCGGAGCGGACAACCGCGCTCCAGACGGGGCCGTAGTTTGTGTCCGGGTACCACGAATCCAGGAAGCTATCGTCCGTGCCCTGGTAGCCGTTCAAGCCCTGTTGCAGGACCACCGTGGTGGCTGATGACTCCGAGGGGGAAGCTCCCTGCGCACCGGCCCGGTGGGAGCCTATGCGGCCAACTCCAAGGATAGCGATGAACAGCGTCAGGGCCAGGCCCTTGCGGAAATGCAACGTACTCATCAGGTGTATTTCGACATCATGATCAGGTCAATACGCTCTGTCCAGTCAGTTTTCTGCCAGAAAAAGATGGCATCTCTATTCTCACCATACACGAAAAGGTGACATTTGTCAATCCCCAGGCGTTTCAATTCACCCAGGCACCGGTCGACGAGAGAGCGGCCCAATCCCCGGCGGCGATACGACGGGTGGACGGCCAGGTGATGGATGAAGCCACGCCGGCCGTCATGTCCGCAGAGCACAGCCCCGGCGAGCTGCACGCCGTCGCAGGCCACGAGACTCAGGCCGGGATTGCGGTCCAGAAAATGCGCGACTCCTTCCCGCGTGTCGGCGTCACTGAGGCCGATCCCTTCGGATTCCTGCCACAGGGCGATCACCTCGTCGTAGTCCCTGATGGCCATCTCCCGCACCTGGAAGCTCATGTCCGGCCAGTACTCCAGCCGCCGTACGGCCTGGACTCCCGGACGGGAGCCGAGGCCGGGGTGTCCGCGGCAGATTCTGCCCGCGCGCCGGCGACGAACAACACGGCCGCAACACCACCGGAGGTGAGCAACGCAATCGCCGGCCAGATCGGGGCGGGATTCGCGCCGATCAACCCGCTCAGGTCGAACAGCAGCGTGAGCGGAATCGTGGCTCCCAAGACCACGAGAAGCCATTGCCGGCCGATCTCCGGGCCATCACCCGTCGCGGTTGCTGTGACCGGTAACGGTTCTCCGCCCAACACGGCCACAAGCGACGCGAGAATCCAAAACAGGAGGGTTGTTGTCACGTCGGGGATGTTGAACTGGCTGACGACCAAGTAGCCGGCCAGTGCCGAGAGCAGGGCGACCAGCCTGAGCAACTGGCGCGCGTTACGGGGGGATGAAAATGGGCGCGCTGTTCGCCCCCCCTCAATCCCCCCCGCTGGGGGGGAAGCGGCCGGTCGCCGGCGGCCGGCGTTCACTCCCCCCTCCGGCTCCCCCCCGAAGGGGGCCCCCGCATGGGGGGAGTGAACGGCTGTTTTCAATGCAGTTCCCACGATCGCAGCACCGAGTAGGCCGGCGACAGCACCGAGCAGCCCGCCCGGCAGGATCAGCGTCCACGAGCCACCGGCCAGCGCCAGCCCTCCTGCGCCCGCGCCACCACCAGCGAAAAGCCCGATCAGGGCGCGACGCACGGCCCCCCCGTCCGGCAGCAATCCCATTGCCATCAGCCCGTGAGAGAGCACGACAAACACCAGGCCGATATAGGCCAGCAAGCCAAACAAGCCGGTCGTGGTCACGGCTTCCCAGGCCGCGCTGTGGGTGTGGTCGAACGGAGCGTCGCCGACCAGCTCGTCGAGCGCAGGCGGGCGGTGGCCAGCCATCACCAGGTCGAGGGTGGACGGCCCGAATCCGGAGAGGAGGCGCGACGGGCTATCGTACAGGAGGTGCCCCGCCGTCTCCCACACCAGCACGCGCTGTGTGCCGGTCCCGTAGGGGTCGGAGCTCAGGTCGGCCAGCCGGCCGGCGGCCGGCGTGGTGACCGCTGCGGCCAGGACCAGCGCTGCCGGCAGCAGGGCGATCGCACCGGCACTCACCTTCTGGCGGGGCAGCCACA
This sequence comes from uncultured Ardenticatenales bacterium, assembly GCA_964508275.1. Lineage (GTDB taxonomy): Bacteria > Chloroflexota > Anaerolineae > Ardenticatenales > JAADHH01 > CAZDTE01. Next base: position 18,034 of record CAZDTE010000011.1, on the reverse strand, counting down.
AGCGAGCCGAGAGCAGGGCAAACGTCAGGCCGCCGGCGAGCAGGCCCAGCAGGCCCGCGCGGCGTTCGGCCCACAGCAGCGCGGTGACCTGGCCGGCGAGCAGCAGAAGCAGGAGCAGGCCGATCGCCCACTCGGCCGTGCGGCCGCTGACGACCGGCGACCAGCGGCCGCTGAATAGTCCCGTCCAGCGTCCGTCATCGCCCGACAGGTGACTGGCGAATAGGCAGCGAATCGCTTCTGCCGCGGTCAACGGAACGATCATCACCAGGTACGCCGCGAGAAACGAGGGGTGTCCCAGTGTGCCAAACACGCGATAGCTGGGGGCGCCGGCCTCCAGTTGCCAGGGGTAGACGTCCCAGCCGCCAGATTGCAGCAGGGCATAGACGACCACCGGGATGGACGGAGCGAGCAGAGCCAGCACGATCCGGTCCTGCTGCCGCCGGCTGCGTACTCCCGCGACCATCGAAATCGCAATGCCGAGGCAAGCCAGCGTGAAGAGAGTCCCTTGCCCGCGATACGGCGCACCGGCCAGGCTGCGAACCGGATCGACCGAAGTGAGGGTGGCCGCGACGGTGGCCAACGCCAGCAGGAACATCGCGCCGAGGGTGAGGCGGCGGAAGGATGGAACCTGGCGCGTGGAGGGTAGAGCGCGCTGCGTGGTGCGTGGTGCGTGACCCGCGATCGTCGGCTGCCTCGCACGGTACGCACTGTGCGTGCCGCGATGTATTGTGGACGCGGCGAGCCACACAACGCTTGCGGCTGCGACTGAGACGACTAGCTGCGCTTTCGCCGCTTCGAACGGGGCCGTGGCATATACGCTGAAGAAGAGGGGCACAACCAGGATCGCGGCGAGCCAGGCAACCTCCGGCCAGATCATCTTTACCCGAGACCTTTCCGAGCCAAAAGCACAATCTGGCGCAGGAAGAAGCCCAGGAGTCCGCTGTACGACACGGCCAGTGCCACGTACAGCCATTTCTGGCCCCACACTCCCGGCTTATTCGCCGTCAGACGGTCGAGGAAGTTGTCGGGCGTCAGCGGCGGGCGGGACTCCAGCATGGCGGCCAGCGTGACCGGCCGCTCCGGCCGGCCGCTGGCCTCAAGGGCTGGAGTGGTCGTGGGCAGGGGTGTGGCCGCGGTCGACGGGCCCGGGTAGCCCGAGGAGGTGGAAGACATGCCAGGCGACAGGCTGCCCCGGAAGGGGACAAACGGCATGTAGCTGTACGGGGTTACAGGGATCGTTGGTGTGGGCGTCGGGGTGATCGTCGGCGTGATCGTCGGTGAGGGGGTGAGCGTCACGGTCGGCGTGATCGTCGGCGCACGGGTGAGCGTCACGGTCGGCGTATTCGTCGGCGGCTGGGTCGGGCTGGCCGTGGCCGTCGGCTCCGGCGTCAACGTGGGCGAGGCGGTCGGCGTGGTCTGGTCGAGCACGGTGACATACAGTGGGTCTTGCCCAACTTGCAGCGTGATCGAGCCGTTGGCGGTGCCGTCCTGGTCGCCCGTGCCGCCATCTTCGACGATGCTTTCCGACTTTCCGGGATAGGAGGTGCTATCGACCACGCGCAGGCGGAGATTCCCCAGCCAGTTTGCTCCCAGTTGCTGTGCCCCCAACTCCATCGGCTCGGCAACTTCGTTGCACGGGTTCCACGGAGCGGTGCGAATGGGACAGCCTGGGTCGGTCCAGACGACCAGCTTGCGGTCGCCGGTGGGGCCGACGAAACGCATGGCTTGGATATTGATCGACCCGGTGCCGCCCGCCGAAGCGGCTTCTGGGCCCAGTTGGCGATCAAACCGGTAATCGCCCAGCTCCTCTGTCAGCCACTTGTACGCGTAGAAGGCGGGGAAGGGGGAGGCGGAGGCGTCGGAACCTATGATGCCCCATTTGTTGTGCTGCAAGGTGAAGACGACGACCGCCGACAGGCGGTCGGGCCACAGGCTCATGGCGCGGGTGATGACGTGTACGAGGTGGCGTGCCTGCCACTCGTCACCCTGCGCGTCACGGTTGCTGGCCAGCCCGACTTCGGTGCAGATGAGGGGGATGTTCGTCAAGCCGTACTGGGCGAGCAATTCCAGCATAGCCGGCCGCTGCCCGGAGGAGTGAACGGCCTTGGCCAGGAAACCCTGGTTGAACGGGAGCGTACCGGCGCCCTTGAGGTCCCACGATTCACGCCAGGAATCGTACTGGTGAAAGCCCATCAGGTCAAAGAACGGGTAGGCGCTGTCTTGGGCATAATTGCTCTGCAGATAGGCCAACGCCTGTGCCACGAAGTCCATGTTGAAGCAGTCCTCGGGGATCACTTCGTAGGCCGGGCTGCCGAAGACGACCTGCGCGTCGGGGTCTGCCACCTTGATGGCGGGATAGGTTTGATGAAGCAGCTCGGCGTACTCCTGCGCGTCGGGAACGCCGTTGCCGTTCAGGTCGCCCCCCCAGGCGCTGCTCACGACGGCGCAAAGGGGATCGAGCGATTGGTTGTCCGGCTCGTTGTACAGCTCCCACACGCGGACACCGGCGCCCGCGGGCCAGCCCGCTTCGATGCTGCGGTCGCCTCCCGGCTTGTAGCGCTGCACGAGCGCAGTGACGAAAGCGACGAAGTCGGCCATGTTGTCGGCGTCAATCGGCCCGCCGGTGAATTGCACCTCCGGCGTTTCTGGATTGCGGTCATGATCCCAGGTCGCCTGGTAGCTGTCGGTGGTCCAGGTTGGGGCGATGCCAACGTTCGCCAGGGGATAGAAACCGTTCGTCGCCATCTGGTCGATGACGTTATCCGTCGCACTCCAGTCGTAGGTGTGGACGCCGCCCACCGGCGGGTCGGGTTCGATGATGCGCCAGCTGATGCCGAAGCGGGTCCAGACGATGCCGGCCTCCTGCGTGCGTGCCGCCACGGTGCTGTTGTTCAGCTCCCCAAAGGTCTGCACACCGAATGGCAGGGGCATTTCCGGCGCGGCAGCAGGGCCTTGCGCCGAGGCCCGCACAGCCACGAGCAGCGCTGCCAGCACCAGGCCGGCAGCAACGAAGCGGATTGACGCCACCGATTTTCTGATCTGAAGGTGTTTGTTCATGGGTGTTCCCCTATGGTCAAAGACGTGTTAGATAATCGAGACTCTCTCCCCTTCCGGATCTCCCCCGAAGGGGGCCCCCGCATGGGGGGAGTGAAGCTTCACGTTTTACGCTATTCCGCCACCCGCCATCCATCACTCATCGTTCATCATTCATCATTCCGTGTTCTGCATTTCAACGTCGCTCCACGCGCCACCCCTCTCGTTCCAAACATTCCTCTATCGCCCCAGGTAGAACGGCAGAATGTAGCCAAGAATCGACACGACATCGAGCACGAACACGGACAGCAAGCTCGTTGCCCAACCCACCGGCCGCCACCGTCGCGGAAACGCCTCGCGGATGCCCAGGACGAACAGCGTAGCGATCGGCACGATCACCGGAAAGAGATACCGCCCCTGCGGCGTGCTGATCATGTGCATGTCTGGCCGAGTGACAGCAAAGTGTGCCCAGGTGCGGTACTCGCGGGCGATGACCAGTACGTTCGCCAGCGCCACGCTGCCGGCAAACGTGAGCACAGTCCGCTTTGCCCAGGCGGGCCGGTCAGAGGTGTGGGCCTTCGTGCGCGTCAGCCATTCGCCTACACCGAGGAAGGCCACGACCGACAACACGCCCATCAACAAGTACCACTGTGCGGCCAGACGTACGTTCAGCCAGCCGAACCGACCCCAGAAGCTCTCCAGCAACCCGCGCGAGAAGAAGGCCAGCAGTCCCCTGGCACCGGTTGTCTGGATCGTGCGGAACGTGGAAAGCTGTGACGCGGTCGGCAGGAAGAGGTAGTATCCGAGAATCCTGTCCGCCAGGGCAGGGAATCGGTAGAGTAGGCCGACGAACCCGGCGATCACGGCCCCGCCGGCGGCCAGAAGTGCTGTGCCTCCTCGGCGGTTCTGTCGGAGGCGGCGCAGGCCGTAGCCGATGCCCAGCAGCACCAGCACGATCGTCGTGACCAGCGTCGTCCGCTTGGTGAGCAGGCCCAGCACCACGGAACCGAGGAGCAACGCCCCGCGATCGAGCGACCAACCTCGCTTGTAGATCAGAACCAACGCAAGGAAGAACAACGAGCCGAACAGCTCGGCCAACTGGTCGTTGCTTACCGTGGCGCTGATGAAAGCGTGCATCGGCAGCAGGGCGACGACGGCGGGGATGCCCACGATAAGCTGTGGATCGTCAGGGAACAGCTCGCGGGCCAGCCAGTAGGCAACGATGATGGTCAGGAGGCCGGGCAGGATGGAAACCAAACGCAAGGCGTATAGCTGTACGTCAACGGAAGCGTGCGCTACCGGCAGCAGCGCGCTGGCCGCCAGGACGTAGTACAGAGGCGGCTGAAACAGCCAGTACGGGTCGAGCGGCCAGTACACATCTGCAAATGACGCCGGCGGCTGTTGCGGATCGTAGGGAAACTGGACGTATCCGAACCGCCAGTAATCGTGTCGCTCCATAGAAGCCAGGATTTCTTGTTGGAGGGGGATCGACGTGTCCTCGGCGCTCAGCAAACGCCCGCGGTCGTACAGCAGACGGACGTACTCGAAGTGGCGGGGTTCGTCCGGGCCTTGCCACGGCGGGATGATGGCGACCATGAGTAGGCTCTGCGCCAGCCCCAAGAGGATCACCAGCGCCAACCCCGACTGACGCCATCTCGACGATGCGCCCATCACACTGCCTCCGGCGGGGTCATGATGCCGATCAGACGGGCAACGGCCGCAGCGGCAAACAGCATGATCAACGGCTCAAACTCCCAGCGGTAACGGGTGATCACATTGAAGGCACAGAACGACGCGGTCACGTAAGCAAACAGCAGGTAGAACAGGGATAGTGACCGCCAGCGATGCCGGGTGATCCCCAGCCCGCCGATTAACAGGACGAGCAGCAAGGCGTACACCACCTGGTATGGTCGCACCCAGACCGGCCGGTAGAAATCGCGATAGGTCCCGATGTGTGGGCGGAACCACCACAGGGCAACAAACTTCATGCCTTCAAGACGGAGCCAATCGCTGGGATGTTCCCGAATGAAGGCCAGGCCGGCGGTGTAGAGGGCCCGTTCCAGCGCGATCTCGTCCATATCCGCAACGCGACCGGCGATCTCGCGCGGCAGCGGGTACGGTTCCCACACGACGATGGGCGATCCGTTTTCGCCGGCGTACGGCTGGCCGGCGTACGCCTGCCCCACGTAATCCTCGGCCTGCGCGCGACGCACATCAAAACCACTGCCGGTTGTGAACGGGTTGTTGCCATTCCAGAACGTGAATCCCCCGTTCGTGGAGACCGGAACCAGCGCGTGGTGGATGGACAGATTGCGGAGTGTCCAGGGCGCCACGGTGATGAGCATGGCCGTCGTGATCCCACCGGCCAGGAGTAGCCAGTTTCGGTGGAGTTGACGACGCCCCAGGAAGCACCACAGCGCAATGCCCAGCCCGAAGGCCAGAATCAGCGGGCGGTTCAACACGTTCAGCCCCCACACGAATCCGGAGGCGGCGATCCAGGCCCAGGAGGAGTCTTCGCGCACTCGCAGCAGGGCCCAGATGAGGAGGCAGATCAGGAAGATGTTGACCGTCGTGATCGTCGGTTGGGTCACGACCACCAGGTTGACCGGGTACAGCGTCATCGCCAACGCGGCCCAGATGGCGGTGGCCGAGTCGAAAGACAGTATCCCAATCGAGTAGACCAGCCAGACGTTGAGGGATGAGAGCACGGCCTGAATCAACTTCAGCGCGGCCCCGGCGTGAGTTGGCGTGGCGCGCATGACGCCGGCGAGCAACAGGGTGTACAGCGGCGGCATGAACGAGTGCAGCGGGTTCTCGGTGCGGTAGCCGTAGAAATCGAACGTGTAGCCCTTGCCGCTCACCAGGTTGGCGGCGGTGCGGCCCGACTCCGACACGGTGATCGCGGGGCTGGGGAGGGCGGCGATGGCGATCAGGCGCAGGGCGAAGGCGATGGCGACCAACCCGATCAACCACCTGCGCTCTGCCCCATCCGTGATCCGCCACAGAAGCCTGCCGATCATGTCGATTGTCCACCTCCTGCGCTCCCTACCACCACCAGGGAAACCCCCGCACGTAATACGCCGGCAGGACGTAAGCGAACAGCGCCGCAAAATCGAAAACGATCAGGCCGACGAGCCCAGCGAAGGAGACGCCACGCCGAAAACGAGCCGGCACGATCTCCCGAATCCCGATCACGAAGAGGATGGCGATGCCGGGCAGGGCGGTGAAGAGATAACGACCCTGCGGTTGACGAGATAATGTGGCCGAGAAGATCGTGGCCGCACCGAGGGACAGGACGATCAGGCCGAATAGAAGCCATAGGCTGCTTCGTTGCGCCACGGACAGGTCAGACCGATTGCGCACCACGCGTACCACGAACAAAGCCAGCCCCAACGCGGACAGCGCGCAGACCACGCCGAGGGCCAGGTAGAGGCCGTCGGACAGCGGTATCGTCCGCCAGCCAAACGCCCCCCAGAAGCTCTTGAAGATCGCTGCCGGATAGGTGCGGTACAGCGACCAAGCTTCCGGCCCCCATAACCGCTTGGACAGCAGAACTTTGAATGTGCGGGTGAACATGCCGGAGGAGTCGTACCGGTTGGCGACCGCCGCGATGCGGCGGGACGTGCCCAACAGCAGGCCGCGTGTGGACCCCGGCACGAACAGCAGGACGCCCAACGCGACAACGCCCACCGCTGCCCACGTGAATCGGGGCGAGATCTTCCTGTGGCGAGAATCTCGTGCCCACCAGGCCAGCGGGATAGCCAGCGCCGCCAACGGAATGGTGATCAGCGTGGTCTTCTTGGTCGCGATGCCGGCAGAGATCAGCAGCAACAGGATCGCCCCCCACCTGAACCGAAAGCCGCGCATGATGATGACGATCAGCAGGTAGGTCACCAGCGCCACAATCAGGTTGGCCAGGTTATCGCTGTTCACGACCGCCGTCACGTACATGAACATCGGCAAGAACAGTACGAAGATGGTCGCTCCCAGGAAGACGGGCGGAGACTGCGGGAACGCCTCCCATCCGATGAGGAAAACGACAGCGATGAGCAAGACGCCCATCAGGATGGACATCCCCCGGCTGAGGTACAGTTGGGCCGTGACGTTGGACGTGATCGGCAGGTGGAGGGGCAGGCCGGCGATCAGGTGATACAGCGGCGGCGTGCCCAGCCGTGTGTCCACGCCCTGCTTGCCCCATATTTCCTTAAATGTCTCGGGCGGGTCTGCTGCCTCGAAATCTCCGAGGCCGAACGGTCGGAACTGGTGGCGCAGCATCGAGCCGATGATCTCTTGCTCCAGGGGCACGGACACGTCGCCGTACGGGACCCAGCGGTGCCGGTCGCGGAGGAGGCGCACGTATTCGAAATGTTGCGGCTCGTCGGGACCTTGCCAGGGCGGGATGATGGCCGCGTACATGATACCACGCACGAGCCCCAGGATGACGAACAGCAGCAGCCAGCGCCTGGCCTTGGCCCACTTCATCGCTGGCTCTCCCCTTGCCCCGCGTCCAGGGATCGAGCGCCCTGGCGCTCCGGTTTCCACCGTTCCACGAGCATCATCAACGCGGCGGCAGCGAAGAGTATCTGGTACGGCGCGGCCGGTGTGCGGTAGCGGGTGCCTACGAAGAACAGCATGTTGACCAGGGCGACTGCCAGGATGCCGAAATAGAAGAACGACAGCCTGCGCCACAGCTTCCGCGTCAGGGCGATGCCGAGCACCCACAACGGCAGCAGGAACAGCGTTGCGATCCGGTAGGCCAAGACAGCCAGTCCGACCAGCGCCTGCTTCTGGTAGTTCTGCCCGATGGAGGGGCGCACCCACAGGAAGTAGTACAGCTTCGTGCCGAGCAATTCCACGAAGCGGCGGGGGTTTTGGCGAATGAATGAGAGGGCCTGTTGAAAGAAGAGGCGGTCGCGCCCGGTCTCACTCATCTGCTCCGAGGCCTGCAGTAGGTCTTTTGCCACGGCCCGGGGGTTGATGAACTCACCGGTCGCCTGCTCGTTGTTGCCGATCCAGAAATTGACGCCGCCGTTCGAGGAGATGAAGATGAACTCGCCCTGGGCCCGGTAGTTGCGGGCCGTCCAGGGTGCGATCACGGCGAGGCTCACAGCGCCGATGATGAGCAGGGGCCGCACGACGTCGACGGCCACCGATTTCCGGCGGTTGAAGAACAGGCAGAGAGGCAGAAACGGCACGAACGCCAGAATCGTTGCCCGCAACAGGGCAGCCACGCCCAGCACGAAGCCCGCCGCCACCCAGCGCCGGAGTGCAGGCCGACGCGCCCCCACAATGAGCAGGAGCAAGAATAACTCCATCAGGAAGACTTCAAAAGAGACCGGGCTGCTCTCCAGCACTCCGGCCACGAACGGCGGGTACACGGCGGCGAGGAAGGCGCCCAACAGGGCCACCTCTTCGCGGCGGAAAACTTCGCGTCCCAGGGCATAGACCAGGAACACGGCCAGCACCGACACGCCGGCCTGCACCAGCCGAATGGCGAGCCAGGCGCGACCGGCAAAAAGGAACATCATCGCTGCCAGGAAGAAGGGGTATACCGGCGGGATAAAGGAGGTCACGCCGGCTGGGTGGGGGCCGTACAGGCTGATCTTATCCGCCCCAAAGTAGCCGTGCTCGACGAGGGTCTTGGCGATCAGCTCCCAGTCGAACCACCAGTCGGCGGAGAAATCGCCCAGGGCCAGGATCGCGCCGAGGCGCAGGACCAATGCCAGCCCGAGGATGAGGGTCAACATCTGGGAGACGGAAAGCGACAAGTGCCGCGAACTTTGGGTGGCCACAGACCGGCTCTCGGCTGGGGTTGTGGCGGGCAGGTTGTGGATCGCGGCCACCAGGCCGAAGATGGCCCACAGCAGGAAGCCCGGTTTGGCTCCCAGGGTGATGGCATCGGTCAGGCCGTAGACGTGATGGGCGAGAATGCCGGCACCCAGGCCCAGGACGACGAGCTGCATCGTGCTGTCCTGATGCCGTTTGTACGCCTTCCACGCACAGACGCCGAAAGCGGTGAGCAGCCCCACGTAGGCGACGAGGCCCGGAATGCCAAGGTCTACGCCGACCTGGAGGAAGATGTTGTGCGCGTGGGGCACACTGACGTCGGGACTGATCAGGAAGAAGGGGTACAGCAAGCTCGCCACCAGCGGGAACGTGTTCAGGCCGATGCCGGTGAAAGGGAAATCCTGGAGCATGTAGATTGACCGCTGCCAGATCTCTTTGCGCCCGGCGAAGCTAATGTTGCCGACCGTGTCGGCGACATCGGCGCTACCCAGCAGGGCTTGCCCGACTCGGTCGGGGCCCAGGTAGAGCACGAGCGCCGCTCCGATGATCAGCGCGCCGATCCCGGCCCAGCGCAGGGTGCGGTTCCTCACGGCGATCATTGCCGCCAGGGCGACCGCAAAGCCGAAAAGGGAACTCCGCGATTGGGAGAGTAGCAGGGTTCCGCCGGTCAGCAGCAGGATCGTCGCCAGCGCGACCGGCAGCCAGGGGCTAAGCCGGCTCCGCACACGACGGCCCCCGACGTGCAACGTCAGCTCGCCGCGCACGGCCAGCCAGGCCAGGGCAACGATCACCGGCACGATCAGGATCAAGGCCCCGCCCACCTCGTTGGCATTGAATCCGCTTTCGGCGCGCGGCAACCCCTGGATCACACGAGGCAGGCGGCTTTGGAGTGGGGCAAGCACAGGAAACTTCGCGGACCAGCGGGTTCCCAGGAGGCTCAGGCCCGCGATCAGGCAACCGCCGGCCGCCAGGCCGGCCAGCACGACCTCCACGCCCCGCCGGTCGCGGACATGATTCACAATCGCGAGGAAGACGGCGGCGCCCAGGATCAGGCCGGTCAGTTTGGGCAGGCTCGCTTCGCGGTTCGCGGAAGCATACAGGCTGACCGGAACCATGAAGAAGAGAGCGGTGATCGGCAGGTCAAGTGGGGTGGGGACGGTGAAACGCCCCACGGCGATGCGACGCACAACCCAGAGGAGCAGGAGAAACCCGAGCAACACGCCATCCAGTTGGCGAAAGCGCTCCGGGAAGGCGAGCAGGGGGATGGCCAACACGATCACCGCCGGCTCAAGCGCCACCAGGCGCTGCCACATCATGGTGCTTCGTTGTTCTGCCTGGCTCACGGTGATGGCACCTCGAAACCTTGGGGACCACAAGCGGAGAATGGCGACGAACCCGCGTCAGGCAGGCCGTCACATGCGCTCGAACAGATCAAGGTACTGCCGGGGCGACACGGTCCCAATTGAATCGCTCTCGGATCGGTTCGGTGGCGCGGCGGCGAAACTCTTCTGCCTGCTCCTGAATAACCGCCATCGCGCGTTACGCCTCCCCTTCCAAAAGTTGCGTGCCTAGCTGCTCGTACGCATCGGTGATCCGATCCCAGGTGTAATAGCGCTGCGCGCGCGCTCTGGCACGTCGCCGATACTCTTCCACCTTTGATGAGTCGTCTAATAGCGCATGCAAAACCTCGGCCAAGTCCTGGCTGCCACGGCGACCCGCATAGTTGAGACCGGCATCGCCAATCGTTTCCAGGTTTTCGGCGGTGTCGTGTACGATAACGCAATTTCCCAGGCCCATCGCTTCCAGCAAAGCAGGGTGCGTGCCCCCCACGCCGGACGTCTCCACGAAGGCATAGGGATGAGTGCTGAGTTCCCGGTATCCCTCGCCAAACAGATAGCCCGTGAAGATAACTCGCTCGCCGGCACGCGCCTTCAGCGAGGCGATGTACTCTTCTGCGTAAGGGGCATCCCCTACGACAACACACTTCATATCCGTATCCAGCGTGCTGAAGGCATCCACCAGATGGTGGGCACAGTTCTCCGGAACCAGCCGTCCCACAAAAAGGAAGTAACGACGCGGCTCCAGGCCATACCGCTCCAAGAAGGGGCCGGGGGGCAAAGGGGCAACCTCCGACCCGTAGGGGATATAACGAGCCGGCGCCCGGTAGCGGTCTACGTAGTATTGCTGTACGACACGAGAGTCGGTAACCAACACGTGAGGCAACTTTGTCGCCAGGTACTCAGCAAACTGGATATACTTCTTGGCCGGTGCGGGCCATTTGTCTCGCTTCCAGTCCAGGCCGTCCACGTTCAAGACGACCTTTTTTCCGCCCAGCCGCGGAATCAAGCACAGGGGACTGTTTCCGGCGATAAAGAAGAGCGTCACTTGCACATCCGTGCCCAACACGTGGACGGCAGAGAGGGCCGAATGAACGATCGTATCCAGGTACTTATTGCGGACTGCAGGCAACTTGACTAGTTTCATGCCCCGATACGCACGCTCGGCGTATTTGATGTGGTGAGACCGGCAATAGACCGTCACCTGGTGTCCACGCTTCACCAGGCGGCTTCCCAATTCCTCTACACAAGTCTCGAATCCGCTGTAACTGGCCGGGACACCTCGAGTGCCCAACATGGCGATCTTCATTGACTCAGTAAGCACCCTTCCCACGAAGTACAACCCAGATCGTCTTCCAAAGAATCTGGAGGTCGAGCAACAGCGAGTAGTTCTGGATGTAGTACAGGTCGTCTTCTGTGTGCAGGTGCATCGGTTTGTCGCTACGTCCGTTGACTTGCCACCAACCGGTGATGCCCTGGGGCACGCTGAACCGCTTGCGCTGCCAACTTTCGTACCGGTCGACGAGGAAGGGCAATTCGGGCCGCGGCCCCACCAGGCTCATATCCCCTTTGAGCACGTTGAAAAGCTGCGGTAGCTCATCCAGGCTAAGACGCCGCAACAGCCGGCCCGCCCGAGTGATACGCGGGTCACCTCGCGTTTTCCGGAAGGGGGCGTCGGTGTCCAGCAGCGTGTCGGCGCCCTCGACCATCGTACGGAACTTGTACATCATGAACGACCGGCCACTTTCGCCGATCCGTTCCTGCTTCAGGATGATTGGTCCCGGGCTGTCCAGGCGAATAAGCGCCGCAATGAACAGGCCAAGCGGTGCGGAAATCAACAAGAGCAGGGCGGAAAGGATGACATCGGTTGCGCGCTTCACCTGTCGCGGGATGCCCTGGATCACCGGTTCTTTGAGCCCGATCAGGGGCAGGCCGCCGATGCTCTCCAACGTCGTGTGGAAGAAAGCGAGCGGCAGGAAGTCGGGCACGACCTTCACGTTGACGGGCAAGGCATGGAGGCGATAGACCAGGTCGGGAATCTGGTCGTAGGCGTCCAGAGACACCGCGACAATCACCTCAGCGACGTCGAATTCGCGGATAACGGCGGGCGCGTCGCGGAACATACCGATGACCGGGTAACCGGCCACCTCTTTCCGCGTTGTCTTGTCACCGAGGAAGCCGACCATTTCCAGCCCCGCCCAGCGGTACTGCTCCACCGCCCGGGCGATCTCCTGGGCTGGCTGGCCGGTGCCCAGCACGAGCACCCGGCGGGTGGAGACGCGGCTGCTGTGGAAGCGCTTGAACAAGAACCGCAGCGTGCTGCGCCCCAGCGGCACGAGCAGCAGATCAAACAACAGGAAGTAAATGATCAGCAGACGCGAGATGCCACGGTAGGTAAAGAACAGCAAGCCGGCCAGCACCAACACAGCAACCACGATGGCGAAGGTGACGCGCTGAAACTCCTCGTTGACCTGGAGGATGCGGTGCGGATCGTAGGCTGACAGGGTCAGGAACAATCCCGACCAGGTGAGGAGAATCATCAGCAGGACAACCAGGTTGGGCGTACCCCCCAGCACTCGCAACGGTTTGCCAAGGGGAACGATCAGGCGGGCCCATTCTGCCAGGTAGAGGGCCAGCGCCGTCATCACCAGGTCGCTCAGCCAGAGAGCCGACACGTATTTGGCTGTCGAGCGTTCTAGCATTGCCGTCTCCTAAGGATCGAAGATCAAGTGACCCGCGCGTCCCAAACCGCATCGCCCGCGGCCCCCCCCTGGGGGGATCAATAGGCGCGAGCGAATATGGCCCGTTCGTCGGCCGGTTGCTCACAGAAGACGCACCGCCCCTGCTCGCCAGCCTGGTCGAAGGGGATGCAGCGGATGGTGGCCTTGGTCGCTTCCTTGATTCGTGACTCGCACTCGGCCGAGCCGCACCAAAAGGCGTCAATGAACCCCCCAGGGCCTTCAACGATCTCCTGGAGTTCCCCGAAGGTCTGCACCTGGTGGGTGTTGTCCTCCCGGAACTGGAGAGCACGTTGATAGAGGCTCTGTTGGATGTCGTCGAGCAGGGCAACGACGCGCGGGGCAAGGGCCTCCATCTTGACGGCCTCCTTGCCGGCGCGGCCCGGCTTGTCGCGGCGAGCGAGAACCGCCTGGCCGTCCTCGACATCACGCGGGCCGATCTCGATGCGCAGCGGCACGCCCTTCATCTCCCATTCGTTGAACTTCCAGCCGGCGGTGAATTGCTCCCGGTCATCCAGCTCGATGCGCAACCCCTCCGGCAGGAGGGTTTCCTGAATCTGTTCGGCCACAGCCAGAACGCGGGTGCGTTCGGCCGGCTTTCGCCAGATCGGCACGATGACGATCTGAATGGGAGCGAGGCGCGGCGGCAGAATCAGGCCCTGATCATCGCCGTGTACCATGACGATGGCGCCCACAAACCGCGTGCTCACGCCCCAACTGGTGGTGTAGCAGTGCTCCAACTGGTTGTTCGCGTCCAGGTACTTGATGTCGAAGGCCCGGGCAAAGTTCTGGCCCAGGTTGTGCGAGGTGCCGGCCTGCAGGGCCTTCTTGTCCCCCATCATTGCTTCGATGGCGTAGCTGTGCACCGCGCCGGCGAACTTCTCGGCGTCGCTCTTGCGACCGGTGAGCACCGGGATCGCGCCATCCGTTTCGGCGAAGTCGCGGTAGATTTCTAGCATCTGCACGGTCTCGGCTTCCGCTTCCTCGTAGGTGGCGTGGGCCGTGTGCCCCTCCTGCCAGAGGAATTCCAGCGTACGCAGAAAAAGGCGCGTGCGCATCTCCCAGCGGACGACGTTGGCCCACTGGTTGATCAGCAGCGGCAGGTCGCGGTGTGACCGGATCCACTTGGCGAACATGTGACCGATGATCGTTTCCGACGTGGGCCGCACAATCAGCCGTTCCTCGAGCTTCTTTCCGCCACCGTGTGTAACCACCGCCAGCTCCGGCGCAAACCCTTCGACGTGTTCGCTCTCCTTCTTGATGAAGCTTTCCGGGATGAACAACGGGAAGTAGGCGTTCTGGTGACCGGTCTCCTTGAAGCGCCGGTCGAGGGCCTGCTGGATGTTTTCCCACAGGGCATACCCGTGCGGGCGGATCACCATGCAACCGCGCACGGGAGCGTAGTCGGCCAGCTCGGCGCGCTGGATGACGTCGGTGTACCAGCGAGCATAGTCCTCACTGCGCGGGGTCACTTTCTTCGACATGCAGTTCTCTCCTCCTAATTGAACGTTGTTTGCTTTCGCCGCCCAGTATAGCATAGAAGGCATGGCGTGTCAACGTGCAGCGTTGCCCCGAGGTGTTGGTCAGAGCGGCCGGTCCCATCCGCTGCCAGGCGGACGCGCACGAATGGCGGGGCCTGGGCCGGCGCCCGTCCAACCCGCGCGATTCATTCGCTGCCTGCCAAACGCAAGAAAACCACGGACACCGGGACTTGACGCCGGGCGTCCTTGATGGTAGAATGAAGCTACACCGATCGCCAGTTCATGGCCCGGCGGCCCGGCGTGCCGCCCTCTCCGCCCGCGCCGCTGAAACCACAATGCAGGACGAGGCCAGCAGAGAATGGACGACCCGGCGATCCCGACATTCTTGGATGAGGTGGCGTGATGAACCACGAAACGATTCGAGACGACTACTTTGAGCTGCTGAAGGCGTATGTGACCCGGCCGGAAGAGGAAGGCCTGGTCACCCTCGCCGCCCTGGGCCGCGAGTTGGCTGCGGCCGATGTTCCGCCGGAGGACGTCACCGAGTTGCACGAAGGCGCGCTCGACCGGCTGGCCGGCGAGACGCCTCATCTGACATTGCCGGAGGCCGTACGCCTAACCTCCGCCCCGCTGAGAGAATTGATGGTGGCTTATGGCCTGACCTGTCGCGAGCAGATCGAGCAACTGGAGCACCAGGTCGCCGATTACGCCGAAATGGAAGCGCGCCACGCCCACTTCCAAAGCCTGCTCGAGGCCCGGAGCGAGGTCAACCAACAGATCGTGCGGGAAAAGGATCCCCAGAAGGTCCTGGCTGCCACTTGTGAGGTGTTGGAACGCACGCGCGGATACGACGGCATGTGGATCGGCATGTTGGAGCAGGCGAATACGCGCGTGCACGCTGTGGCCCGCGCCGGCGTGGCGGCGGGCGGGAAGCCGGCCGAGGTTTCTTTGGACGATCCGGGGGCCACGCTGACCTGCGCGCGCAGTGCGCTGCGCACGGGCGAACCCTACCTGGTCAGAGATGTGGACGAGTCGCACCCTTGCGCGTCCTGCACCTACCGGCAGATCGTACCCCATGTGAGCAGTCTGGCCGTGCCGGTCTTGTTTCAGGGCGAACGCTACGGCGTGATCGTCGTCTATTCACAACGGCCTTGGGCATTCGGGGATGAGGAGACAGAGCTGCTCGTCGAGTTGGCCGGTGACTTGGGGCTGGGCCTGCGCACGGCCCGCGCCAACGCGGCGCTGCGGGCGAGCGAAGAGGACTTCCGTGGGCTGTTCGAGAACGCCGTGGTGGGGATTGGCATTTCCACTTCCGCAGGCAAGGTTGTTGCCCTGAACAGGGCCATGATTGAGATCACAGGCTACTCTCTTGAAGAGTTCTCCAAAATCAGTTTGGGGGATACCTACGTAAACTCTGGGGACCGAAAGAGATTCCTAGAGATCATGAAGCGGGATGGGATGGTGGCGGGCTTTGACGTGCAGTTGAGAAACAAAGAGGGTGAGCCATACTGGGCAAGCCTTTCCAGCAGGCCGATCATATACAAAGGTGAAGACGACTTACTGACCACGGCATTAGACATCACCGATCGGGTGCGGGCGGAGGAGGCGCTGGCCCGCCAGGAGGCGGAGCTGCGCGCCACGCTCTATGGCATCGGCGACGCGGTCATCGCCACCGATATGCAGGGCCGCGTGGCGCGCATGAACCCGGTCGCCGAGCGACTGACCGGCTGGAGCGAAGCCGAGGCCGCCGACCGGCCGCTGGACGAAGTCTTTCACATCATCAATGAGGAGACGCGCCGCCATGTGGAGAGTCCCGTGGCACGCGTGCTGCGCGAAGGGGTGGTAGCAGGCCTGGCCAATCACACTGTCCTCATTGCCAAAGACGGGAAAGAGATCCCCATCGCCGACAGCGGCGCCCCCATCACGGACGCGCAGGGTGAAATCACCGGCGTGGTGCTGGTCTTTCGCGACCAGACCGAAGAGCGCCGATCCCAACAATTTCAGCGTCTGCTTTCGTCCCTTGTCGAATCGTCTTTCGATACGATCTTGGGCAAGACCCTGGATGGCACGATTGTGAGCTGGAATGCGGCAGCCGAACGGATGTTTGGCTACACGGCGCAGGAAATGGTGGGCCAGTCGATTCTGAAGCTGGTTCCGCCAGATCGGACCGGTGAAGCGTTGCAATGGCTGGAGAAGGTAGGGCAGGGCGAGGGGCTGGAGCTGCTCGAAACGGTTCGGCAGCGTAAGGACGGGCAGCTCATCCAGGTAACCCTGACGATCTCACCGATCAAGAACGATGTCGGAAAGGTGATCGGTGTATCGACTATTTCCCGCGACGAGACCGAACGCAAGCGGGCGGAGGAGGCGCTGCGCCAGAGCGAGGAGAAGTATAGGGGTCTTTTCAACAGCATCAGAGACGCGATTCTGGTCGCGGACACCAACCGGAACATCATTGACTGCAATGCAGCGTTTACTTCATTATTCGGTTACACCTTGGGTGATTTGCAGGGTAAGCAAACCGTTTATGTGTATGAAAACGAAGAGGAATTCAACGAGTTGGGCAAGGCTCTCAGGGAACATTACGGAGATTCGCCTTTCCTAAAAACAGTGAACTACAAGAAGAAAACGGGAGAGGTCTTCCCCGGAGAGACCAGCGTGTACTATTTGAAGGATGATCGGGGAGAGGTAACAGGGTTCATTGGGCTTATCCGCGACATCAGCGCGCGGGTGGAGGCGGAGCAGGCACTGAAAGAGTACTCCGAGCGGCTGGAGGAGATGGTCGAGGAGCGCACGCAGGAACTGCGCGACGCCCAGGAGGAACTGGTGAGCAAGGAGAAGCTGGCCGTGCTCGGCCAACTGGCCGGCGGCATGGCCCATGAATTGCGCAACCCGTTGGGGGCGATCAGCAACGCAGCCTACCTCCTGCACCTGTTCATCGAAAAGCCAGAACCGGACGTAGCCGAAGCTCTGCAAATCCTGGACTTCGAAGTGCGGAATTCGGACCGCATCATCAACAGCCTGCTGGACTTCGCCCGTCCGAGCCCGTCAATCGCGCACCGGATGGACGTGAACGCCGCGGTCGAAGAGGCGTTGTCGCGCGCCGATCTGCCGGCGAACGTGGAGGTGGTACGCGAGCTGGACGAGTCACAACCACACGCCGTGGCCGACCCCGAACACCTGCGGCAGGCCTTGGGCAACATCATGCGCAACGCCGTGCAGGCCATGCCGGAGGGGGGGCGGTTGGCGGTGAACAGTGAGCGGTGCGGCGGTGAGCTTCCGGATACCGGTCAATGGGTGCAGGTCGCTGTGTCCGACACGGGCGTGGGCATCCCGCCGGAGAATCTGGACAGGCTGTTCGAGCCGCTGTTCACGACGAAGGCGAAGGGGATCGGGCTGGGGTTGGCGCTGTGCAAGATGCTGGTGGAGGCGAGCGGCGGCACAATCGAGGCGCAGAGTCCTTCCACCTTCCCCAAGGCCGGCGAGGCGGGGAAGGGTAGCACGTTCACGGTGCGGCTGCCGGTGAGCCGTGAGCCGTGACCAGCACGCGATGCGCGCTGTTTTCGAAGCCGTATACGTATCCCTCGATTTGTAACCGTTCAGCACCTCCTGAATCTGCCACGGATTGCACGGATTAAGGCTTTTCCAGAGAAATAACCCT
>CAZDTE010000010.1:23300-41299 GCA_964508275.1 uncultured Ardenticatenales bacterium | reverse complement strand
CCTAACCTGAGGTTAGGGCCTAACCGCCCAACTTTGGGGGGCTAGGGGGGCAGGGCCGGGGGGCGTTCCCCAAGTTGTTGAGATGATACCAAGCGTAAGCTTACGCTTGGGCGTAGGCGTCTAATCGGAATGGTCAATCTGTCACTCGAACCGCGTGCGACGCGTTGCCTGTGGCTGAGCAGAACCCAACCAACGGGCAACACGTAGTACGCACAAGCGTCAACCGTTTTTACCTACTACATTTGGAGGTGTAGCTATGCGCGAAATCCCCTACGATGGGATCGTCTCCGAAGTGGCCCGGCTGGCCCACGAGGCCAACAACTTCTTAGGAGACGATGTATTGCAAGCTTTGCGAACCGCTCGCAAACGAGAGGAATCGCCGGTGGGCCGCGAGGTGTTGGACCAGATCCTGACGAACGCAAAGATCGCCGCGGACGAACGCGTGCCGTTGTGCCAGGATTGTGGGCTGGCCGTCGTTTTCGTAGAACTGGGACAGGACGCGCACGTCACCGGGGGATACCTGTACGACGCCATCAACGAAGGAATCCGGCAAGGCTACGACGTCGGCTACCTGCGCAAGTCAGTTGTGGAGCAGCCCTTTTCGGCCCGCGTGAACACGCGGGACAACACGCCGGCCGTGATCCACACCGACATCATGCCGGGCAACCAACTCAAGATCACTGTTCTGCCCAAAGGGGGCGGCTGTGAGAACATGAGCTATCTGAAGATGCTGCCGCCGGCCGCCGGCCGTCAGGGCGTGGTCGATTTCATCGTCGAATCGGTGGATCGCTCTGGCGCCAACCCCTGCCCGCCGGTGATCATTGGCGTGGGCGTCGGGGGCACATCCGACACGGCGATGGGTATGGCCAAGCACTCCCTCCTGCGCGAGGTTGGAGCGCCCAGCCCCGATGCCGAAGCAGCCGAACTGGAAGCCGATCTGTTGGAACACATCAATAACTTGGGCATCGGCCCGATGGGACTGGGCGGTCGCACAACGGCGCTGGCCGTACACGTCGAAACGGCCCCGGCCCACATCGCCAGCCTGCCCGTCGCTGTCAACACCCAGTGCCACTCCGCGCGCTGGAAGTCGGTGGTTCTGTAGAGGGTGCATGTAGCGTAGGGAGGAGAGCGTGGAGGCGTGGGCGGACTACGCCCTGCGGCGAGCGTGAAGACGCAAAACGCAACACGTGTCACGCATTACGTTTCACTCTGCACCTGACACTTGACACTCAAAAGAGGTGAGCTATGAAGATAACAACGCCGTTGACCGACGAAGTTGTAGAACAGTTGCACGCCGGCGACAAGGTGCAGATCAGCGGCACCATGTACGTCGCCCGCGATGCGGCCCATAAGCGGATGGTCGAGACGCTGGATCGCGGTGAAGATCTCCCTTTCGACCCACAGGGACAGGTCATCTACTACATGGGCCCTTCGCCAGCCCCGCCAGGCCGCCCGATCGGCTCCGCCGGCCCCACGACGAGCTATCGCATGGACCCGTACGCCGCCCGCATGATGGCAGTGGGGCTGAAAGGGATGATCGGCAAAGGCAACCGGAACATGGCCGTCCGCGAAGCCATTCAGAAGCACAAGGCGATCTACCTGGCCGCTACCGGTGGGGCGGCCGCCCTGATCGCCCAGAGCATCAAGCAGGCGGAGGTTATCGCCTACGAAGAACTGGGCGCCGAGGCTGTCCGGCGCCTCGAAGTCGAGGATTTCCCGGCCATCGTAGTCAACGACTGCCATGGCCACGATGCCTACGAAGAAGGCAAAGCCAAATTCAGAGTTGAGGAGAAGACATCATGAGAAACAAAGTTACGATCGTCGGGGCCGGTCACGTGGGTGCCACCGCAGTACACTGGGTCGCCGAAAAAGAGATCGCCGACATTGTGCTGATCGACATCATTGAAGGCCTGCCTCAAGGAAAAGGGCTGGACCTGTTCGAAGCTTCGCCTGTCGAAGGCTTCGACTCCCGCATCATGGGCACGAACGACTACGCGGATACCGCCAACTCCGACATCGTGGTGATAACGGCCGGCATTCCGCGAAAACCAGGCATGAGCCGCGAAGACTTGCTGGGCACAAACATGAGGATCATGCGCAGCGTCCTTGATGAGGTCGTCCCGCGCTCGCCGGAGGCGATCCTGATCATCGTCACCAACCCCCTGGACGCGATGGCCTACATGGCAAAAGAGCTCAGCGGGTTCCCCAAGAGCCGGGTGATGGGCATGGCCGGCGTGTTGGACAGCGCCCGGATGCGGGCCTTCATCGCCATGGAGCTGAACGTGTCGGTCGAAAACACGCACTCGTTCGTGCTGGGCGGCCACGGCGACGAGATGGTGCCCTTGCCGCGCTACTCCACCGTGGCCGGCATCCCGATCACGGAACTGATGAGCGAGGAGCAGGTTGAACGGATCGTCAATCGCACGCGCAAAGGTGGCGGCGAGATCGTGGGCCTGCTCAAGACCGGCAGCGCGTTCTATGCCCCCGGTGCGGCCGTCGCCCAGATGGTGGACGCGATCCTGAAAGACAAGAAGTTGATCCTCCCCTGTGCCGCCTACCTCGAAGGAGAGTACGGGCTGAACGACATCTACTTCGGTGCCCCGGTCAAGTTAGGCCGTAGCGGCATCGAACAGATTGTCGAGATCGCACTCACAGCCAGCGAACAGGCGGCCCTGAACCGCTCGGCCGACGCTGTGCGCAAGACGATCGCTGAACTCAAAGCCTTTTGATCGGCGCGGGTGACTGACTGCTCGACCGGATGCATAGCGCTGGCAGGCGCTTGGGACTATTGTGTGAAGTATTTTGGGAAGAGCGGCAACTCTTCTCAATCAGTATCAGTATCTAAGAAAAGGAGGCTCATATGTCAGGCATCAAGTTGGTCGCAAAGCCGGAAGAGGTTGACTTTCCCAAGGGGATGGAGGGGATAATCGCCCGCGAAAGCACCAAGAGCTTCGTAGATGGGACGAAGGGATACCTCGCCTATCACGGTATCCCCATCCAGCAATTGGCCGAGAACTCTACCTTTGAAGAGACCTGCTACCTGCTGCTGTACGATGCTCTGCCCAATGAACAACAACTCGCCGATTTCAAGCAGCGGCTGAAGCAGTACCGCGAGATACCGGACTTCACCTACGACGTGATCATGGAAATGCCGGTGTACAGCACCCACCCGATGGCAGCGGTGCGCACAGCTGCTTCGACCCTATCTTTCGGCGACGAGTCTGCGGAGGAAGATACCCCAGAGGCCCTCGAGCGAGCAGGAATCCGGCTGATTGCCAAGATGGGCACCATCGCGGCGGCCATCGGTCGGGCGCGCCAGGGCCTGGAGCCGGTGCGCCCCCGGTTTGATCTGGACTACGGCGCGAACTTCATGTACATGTACCTGGGTGAGGAAGCGGATCCGCTGTTCTCCAAAGTGATGGACATAATCTTGCTGCTCCATGCTGATCACGGCTGCAATGCTTCGACCTTTACCTCCATCGTGGCTGCATCCTCCATGTCGGACATGTACTCGTCGGTCGTGGCCGGGATTTGTAGCCTGAAGGGCCCCCTGCACGGCGGCGCAAACGAGCGCGTGATGCACATGCTCGACGAGATCGGGGAGGTAGATAAGGCGGAGCCATTCATCCTGAATTCCATCGCCAAGAAGAAGAAGATCATGGGCTTTGGCCATCGCGTCTACAAGGCCTACGATCCACGGGCAGAGATCCTGCAAGGGTATGCCGACCAGATCACGGCCAAGACCGGCACCGAAAAGTGGCTGGAAATGGCCCGCATCATCGAAAGGGTCATGATCGAAAAGCTCGGCCGGAAAGGCATCTACCCCAACGTGGACTTCTACTCGGGTACCGTCATGGCCTCGATGGGGATCGAACCGGCTATGTTCACGCCCATCTTCGCGGTCGGCCGAACCCCCGGTTGGGTTTCCCACATCCTGGAACAGCGGGCGGATAACCGCATCTTCCGCCCACGATTCGTCTTCGTCGGCCCGATGGACGTGGACTATGTCCCGATGGAAGAACGTTAGGAGCCTGCTCGCAACCTACTCCCAACCGGCACCAAGCGACGTTCAGTGGCAGGCAGAAGGGGCGTCAACGCAATGACGCCCCTTCGCTTTCATCATCCGGTACGGTGTCCTCAGAACCAACGCGCGTGTAACCTCTCCAAGAAACTGTCTTCGCGCATGTCCATCAAGACCCCGTTCACGTACCCGACAAACGTGTAGGCATCGGGTCGCATGACGGCCACATAGTTGTCCTCCGTAACGGTGGCCGACACGGCCAGCGAAGGGTGCTGGCGTACAAAGGTGTACGCCGAGATGGCGTCCACCACGGCGGCGCGCGCGCCTTCGTCCGCCACCGCCTGGAGAGCCTCGGCGGGGGTCTCGGCGGGATACGGTGTCAGCGGAATCCGTTGGCCCCACCGCCGCACGGTGACGTCGCCGTCCGAGCCCCATTCCACGGCCACAACCTGGCCGGCCAGGTCTGCCAGCGAGCCGGCCTCCTCGCCTGCGACAGGGACAACCAACACCTGGCCAGCGTTGAAGTAGGCCACGCTGAACACGAAATCCTCCGTCTGACGAGGGTCGTAGGGGAATGCGGACAACACCAGATCGCAGGCGTTGGCCATCAGCGCATCGTACAGGCCGTCGAAGCCAACCGGCACGAACGAGGCCGAGACCCCCAGGCGGCGGGCCAGCTCCTCGCTCAGGTCGATATCGAACCCCACGAGCGACTCCGTGTTTGGATCCGTCGACTCGAACGGCGGAAAGCTCGGATCGAGGCAGATGCGCATTTCACCGGAGGACTCGATTCGCGTCCAAACAGGTCCAACGCCCGGGGGCCCGGCAGCGCGCCGCCAAAACATGAGCAGCAACGCAGCAATCGCCGCAGTCGCAAGCGCCCACAGCCTCCGGTTGCCCAGCAGGTGCTGTCTCGTCAACGGGAATCCGCTCCTCTCCGCCAGATCGCCGATTATCGCCGCGATGGAGCGATGCATCACTGCTCCATCCGCATTATACCCGATCACGGCCGTTGCTGTCCAGCGCAGCCCGCTCGCGGGATCAGCAAACGGGCCCGCCTTTCTTGACGAAAGCTCCGGCGTGTAGTATGATGGGCAATGCCAGGCGAAGCGTGCAACCCAGAGGCCGCGAACGGCCGGGGGGAGAACCGGATTCCAGTGACCATGGACGATCTGCTGAACGGACTTGACACCCAATTCGTGGGCCGGACGGCCCACACATACGATTCGGTCGGCTCGACCAATGACGTGGCTCGGCAATTGGCGGACGCGGGCACGCCCGCAGGAACGCTAGTGCTGGCCGATGAACAGACATCCGGCCGTGGGCGTCTGGGGCGGCGGTGGGTGGCCCCGGCCGGAACCAGCCTACTGCTCTCGCTGGTTTTCTATCCCTGCCTTCAGCCGCACCAGGCCCAACGGCTGACCATGGCCTGCTCTCTGGCAACAGCCGAAGCGATTGAGAAAGTCGCGGGATTGCCAGCGGCCCTGAAATGGCCGAACGACGTGTTGGTTCATGGCTTCAAGGTAGCCGGAATCTTGACCGAAACAAGCATCACAGGCAACCGGCTGGACCACGCCATCGTCGGGATCGGGATTAACGCGAACTTTGACCGCAAGCTTCTGGCCGAGATTGCGCCGCAAAGCTCCACGTTGGTGGCTGAGGCCGGCCGCGAGGTTTCGCGACGGCTGCTGTTGCACGACTTGCTGCACCGGGTGGAGGCCTGGCTGCCGGCGATCTACGAGCCGGCTCGCCTGCAGGAGGGGTGGCGTGCTCGACTCGCCACGGTGGGTCAATCCGTGACCGTCATCACGGACAGCGGTCCCGTGCATGGCGTGGCAGAGGCCGTAGACGCCGACGGCGCGCTGCTCGTGCGCGACGCGGAGGACCAGGTTCACCGTTTCGTGGCAGGGGACGTCACGCTGCAAACAGACTGAGGGCGTGGGACGTGGGCGAGCCGCCTGCACCAGGGGGGTACGCGCTACGCGTGACCCGACCGGAATACACGAGGACCGCGCGGGGTATAGCGCAAGAGTGTGGATCAACGTCAGTGTAATCTGCGAAATCTGTGGTTGATTTGTACTGCTCCCCCAGGTTTTGCATACGCCCCCTCGCCCTTACAACCGTGCAGGACAGCGCCGACAACTCTCCACAGTTTTGCGTTATTCCCGACCGCGCGCGAAACCTTGACAGAATTGGCAAACTGTGCTATAGTCGCAGGTGGAAGGCGTGTCCCTGTAGCTCAGGGGATAGAGCGCAGCGCTGCGGACGCTGAGGCCACAGGTTCGAATCCTGTCAGGGACGCCATTGTCGGGGGGCCGCTAACTCAACTGGCAGAGTATCGGCCTTTTAAGCCGAGAGTTCAGGGTTCGAGTCCCTGGCGGCCCACACGTTACCCAACCCGGATGTGATTGGTGAAGATCCAGGGTTGACCCCACCGCCGTACTTCGACGCGATAGTCCCCTGCCTGCTGTGTGGCGAACAGCAGGTCCGAGTCTCTTCGCCGGCAGAGCACCCGGCCATCCCGAATCAAGCGGATATCGCCCTGCTTCGGTGCGCGAAAGACCACCTGAACCCGTTCGCCGGCGCGGACAACGTCGCCGACGGTAGCCAGGGTTCCACCGGTGCGAATCGTGAAGGCCACGCCGTCTGCCTCGCCGTAGAAGCGGTTCGCCATGATTGCCCGTCCGCTCCTGAGCGCGGCGTAAACCTGTGTGCGGGCCACGGCGAACTCGTGCGCCAGGGGCTCATCGAGGACGATGTAGTTGGTGAGGGTGCGGAACACCTGCTGGTAGGGAAACACCTCCCATGTTCGTCCCAGCGATTGCACGCGCGCCTGGTGCACATCGCCGCCGGCAACCCCCACGGCCCGGTGGCCTTCGCTGTGTAACTGATCCCACCAGGCGAGGGCGCGTTCCGTTGGCCCCTTGATCGTAGTGGCCGGAAGGAAGAAGTTTACGAATTTGCGTTGCGGGGTGATGGCCTCCATCCATTCCGACATGTAGTTCCACAACTCGATGCCCGTAAACCCGCGGACGGACCAGTCCTGCCACTCGTATGGCGCCTTCAGTGCGTTGTCGGTCCGTTCGTCCGGATGGGCGATGAAGCTGAGGCCACCTAGTGCCCGGACGCGGGAGATACAATCCGCCGGCGACTGTTCCCGATCGACGATCTCTGTGGTATCGAAGACCAGCAGGTGATTCTTGTCGGGCGTCACCTCGTGACCCACAAGGACCACGACGCCGTCGCACAACCCTTCCTCCGGCAAGGCCTGGAGCGTATCGTGGTCTGTGATGATGATCCAGCGCAGGCCGGCACGTCGTGCCGCAGCAGCGATCTCCGGCACGGTGCCGGTACCATCCGAATAAGGCGTGTGCATGTGCAGTGCGCCTGGATACAGGTAAAGCATCGCTCCTCCCGAGAAAGAACTGATCTCCGAAAACCGTTTTCATTCGGCAACCAAATTATACCCCGTTCGGCGCCGTTTGTCACATCTCGCTGTGCCGTTTGGGGGTGGTGTATATGATTCGGTGGAAAGTGGGTGAAGGTTGCCAACTTTCGGAAAGTTGGCAACCTTTTCCCACCGAAAGGGATACACTACCCGTTTCGGGCATGATTTCCTTTCCCCAAGAGGTTATGGTATAATACTTTTGGCCGATCGTAATGGGTGCCGCGCTGCGGCAACCTGCGGGAGAAAGACTCCCGGCCATCGGCCACCGGCTATGAGTAGGATAAGGTGGTGATAGATAGATGTTCAAGAAGATTCTGAAAACCGTTGTCGGCGATCCGCACGAGAAAGAGGTAAAGCGGCTGCAACCGATCGTCGATCAGATCAACGATCTGGAGCCATATTTCCAGCAGTTGTCGGACGACAAACTGCGAGATAAGACACAAGAATTCGTCGGGCGCCATCACGCTGGCGAGACTCTTGATGAACTGCTGCCGGAGGCATTCGCCGCCGTGCGCGAAGCATCGCGCCGTACAATTGGGTTGCGTCACTACGACGTGCAACTGATTGGTGGCATCGTGCTCCATCACGGCAAGATCGCCGAAATGAAAACCGGTGAAGGCAAAACCCTGGCAGCCACGTTGCCATTGTACCTCAACGCGCTGACCGGCCGGGGCGTCCACCTGGTTACGCCCAACGACTACCTGTCGAAGGTTGGCGCCCAGTGGATGGGCCCCGTCTACCACGCGCTGGGCCTCTCCGTGGGCGTCGTGCAGAGCAACACGGGCGATGGGCGCATGCAGCCGGCCTTCCTCTTCGACCCCTCCTTCATCACAGATGACGATCGCTACCAGTACCTCCGGCCTGTTGACCACCGGCGAAAGGCCTATGACGCGGATATCACCTACGGAACCAACAACGAGTTCGGCTTCGATTACCTGCGTGATAACATGGTGTGGGACGCCTCCCAGCGTGTGCAGCGAGAGCTCTACTTCGCCATCGTAGACGAGGTGGACAACATCCTGATTGACGAAGCGCGCACGCCGCTGATCATCTCCGGCCCGGCCGAGGAGTCGGACGAGAACTACCGCCGCCTGGCGGATATAGTGCCCCGCTTGCGTGATGAGGAAGATTACACCGTGGACGAGAAGGCCCGCGTGGTCACGCTGACCGAAGAGGCCATCTCCAAGATGGAAGACTGGCTTGGCGTGGATAACCTTTATGCGCAGGAACACTTCGAACTGACCCACTTCCTGGACAACGCGCTCAAGGCGCAGGTGATCTTCAAGCGGGACCGTGACTACATCGTGAGTGACAACGACGAAGTCATCATCGTGGATGAGTTCACCGGCCGGTTGATGTACGGCCGGCGCTACTCCGAGGGGTTGCACCAGGCCATCGAGGCCAAAGAGCACGTCAAGGTGCAGCGCGAAAGCATGACGCTGGCGACCATCACATTCCAGAACTACTTCCGCATGTACGAGAAACTGGCCGGCATGACCGGTACCGCCGACACGGAGGCCGAGGAATTTGCCAAGATCTATGAGCTGGATGTCGTTGTCATCCCCACCCACCGGCCTATGGTTCGGCAGGATCTGCCGGACTCCGTGTACCGAACGGAAGAGGCGAAGTATCGCGCGGTCATTCAGGAGATTCTGTTCTGCCATTGCAAAGGGAAGCCCTGCTTGGTGGGTACAGCCTCTATCGAGCGGTCGGAACTCTTGCACAGACGACTGTCGGCCCAGTCGCTCCAGACTATGGCCCAAGTCACCCTGCTACGCAATTTGCTCCAACACCGAGACGATCTGGAAAAATCGCAGCGTCAGGAACTGAATGCCATCCTCAGCCAGCCCCTGGAGTCGATCTCGCCACGGGACATGGCGCACATCGGGCGCCAACTGCGGATGAACATGAAACCTCTGCGTTCCGAGAATATCGACAGCCTCGCCCAGGAGATAGGATTGGGATTGGAAGAGCAGGAAAGGCTGGCCGAGGCGCTGCGGTCGGGCGTACCCCACGAGATCCTGAACGCCAAGCAGCACGAACGTGAGGCGACAATCATTGCCCAGGCGGGGCGACCGGGTGCTGTCACCATCGCTACGAACATGGCCGGGCGCGGTGTAGACATCCTGCTGGGCGGGAATCCGGAAGGGTTAGCGCGCGCCGAACTCCAGAAGTCCCACCCGGAAATGTCGGACGTATCTCCCGACGTTTGGCGACAATCCGTGGAGAGAGCCAAGAAGATCATCGAAGTCGACCGGAATAAGGTCCTTGAGTTAGGTGGCCTGCATATCGTGGGCACGGAACGGCACGAGGCCCGGCGGATCGACAACCAGCTGCGGGGCCGCGCCGGCCGCCAAGGGGATGCCGGCTCGTCGCGCTTCTTCCTTTCCCTAGAAGATGACTTGATGCGGCGCTTCGGCGGCCAGGGCATCTCCAGCCTAATGGAACGACTGGGGGTGGAGGATGACGTCCCTATCGAGCACGGCCTGGTCTCCAAGTCAATCGAGAACTCTCAGACGAAAGTTGAAGGCTACAACTTCGACATCCGTAAGCATGTGCTGGAGTATGATGACGTCGTCAACAAGCAGCGAGAAGTGATCTACGAACAGCGCCTGCGCATTCTGCAGGAGAGCCACCTGCGCTCGATTGTGCTGAACATGGTCGCGGACGAGTTGCGCGGCCTGGTGAACATCTACATGTCGGCCGGTGAGTACGGGGACGAAAAGGACTTCCAGGGACTATACACGGCGGCGCGGGCCGTATTCCCTCTCCCCCCTGATCTGGATCCCGCTCATTGGGAAGAGATGGACAGCGAGTCCATCGTCGATGAGCTTGTGGCCCTGTCCGAGGCCTTCTATGACTTTCAGGCCCAGGAGATGGGCCGGGCATTCTTCCAGCAGATACGGAGAGAGGGCCTGTCCCTGGCGGACCTGCAAGATCACCAGGCGGCACACTATGCGCTGGTCTATCGGGCCGCGCAAGACCTGTTAGACGAGGAAGAATTGGCGGCCCTGTCCCAGACCCCGTTGCGCCAACTCAGGGGCGAGGAGGCAGAGAGGGTGCAGGCCGCTGTCGCCCAGGGCATCACCACGTTCCGAGACCGTAGCATCATGCTGGAGGTGGTGGACCGCCATTGGATCTTGCACTTGACTGCCCTGGACGATCTCCGTACCGGCATCGGCCTGCGCGCCTACGGCCAGCAGGACCCGCTGGTCGCTTTCAAGAAGGAAGCCCACGAAGTCTTCGGCGAGCTGTCGGCCGGAATCCAGCAGGGGATCGCGCACCTGGCGCTCAACCGAGTCTTACAGACCACAGAGCCGGTTGCACGCCAGCCTCGCCGTGAAATGTTCACCAATCGCGAAGAGGGTGACGGACGCCGCCCCGCACGTGCAGCCGCATCTCAGATCGGTCGCAACGACCCCTGTCCTTGTGGGAGCGGAAAGAAGTTCAAACACTGCCATTTGCGCCAGGATGGCAAGGAATTGGCCAAGGCCGCAGCGCCCGCGCAGAGAAAAAAGAAGAAACGACCGCGCAAACGGCGCCGGGCACGTTCCCGCAGCCGGTGAATGATGCTTTCTCGGTAACCAGAAACATCTGCCATGACAAGTCCTAGCACAGCTTCAGGGATCGACCCCCGTCTCCTGCGCCTGGTGCGTGAGGAGATCAACTCATTTGCGAAATGGGACGTTTTGAAGTTCTTTCGCGATCACGCTGACCAGCCGGAGACCATCAACCGTGTGGCTGCCTATTGCGGGCGCGAGGAGTCCGTTGTTGAAAAAGCGGTCACCGAACTGGCCCGGAGGGGCTTCCTCATTCGCCAGCAGGTGGGGGACTTGATGGTCTACACCCAGTCCACCAAGCCAAGTAAATGGGAGTTGGTCTCCCTTTTTCTGTCGTCCTGCGATGACGCGGCCCTCTGCGTGCAGATGATCGCCGAACTGGTGCGGGCAGAGCGGTCCCCCCCGCCTGCGCCGGCCGAGCGCCGGTACCAACCAGCGGCAGTGTACCGATGAGATGAAGCGAACGGCCCGCGATGTCCCGTTCCTGCGCTCGCTGCCGAAGGTGGAGTTGCACCGGCACCTGGAAGGCACCCTGCGATTACAGACTTGCCTGGAATTGGCGCGGGCGGCTCGTCTGTCCTTGCCGACGGATTCTCTTGATTCACTGCGCCCATTTTTCCAATACACGGGGGATACTCCCGACTTTGTCCGCTTCCTCGGTTACTTCGATGTGCTGGATCGCCTGTACGACGGCAACCCCGACTCCGTGCGCCGCGTGGCACGAGAGGCGGTCCTGGACGCCGCTGCCGACAGCGTGCGCTACCTGGAATTGCGCTTCAACCCCAACCACTTCGCGCGGCGCAATGGAGCGGACCTGAATGATGTCACCCGGTGGGTCACAGAGAACGCGCAACAGGCTGCTGACGAAACCGACGTCGCCCTGCGATTCATCATCACCGTGCCGAGACACTATTCTTTGCGGGCCGCCGAACGGCTGGTCCAGATCGCCGTTGACCAGCAGGGTGCCGGTATTCGAGCGGTAGACTTGGCCGGGGATGAGGTCAATCATTCCTGGAAACCGCACGTGTCCCTCTTTCACGAAGCGCAGCAAGCCGGGTTGGGGTTGACCATTCACGCCGGCGAGGTAGGGCCTCCCGAAAACGTGGCCACGGCCCTGACCGAATTCCGCACTCTGCGCATCGGCCACGGTGTGCAGATTGCCGGCGATGATCGGCTCATGGACCACGTCCGGGATGTGGGGGCCACACTGGAAATCTGTCCGACGAGCAACTTGCAGACCGGCGCCGTCCGCGCGGCCACCGGTTCGAGCGCGGCCCAACCGGCAAGCAACCATCCGTTGCCACACCTCTATCGTCGGGGGATTCGGGTGACTCTGAATACGGACGATCCAGGCATTAGCGGCATCACCCTGACAGATGAGTATGCGTTGGCCAACCAGGAGATGGGTCTGCGGTTGGACGAACTGCGACAGATCATGCTGAACGGTGTCGCAGCGGCTTTCTTGCCCGACGAAGAGAAGGAAGCTCTGGGTCACAAGCTGCTCGACGAATGGGATGCGTGAAACGATAACGATAAGTGAGACCTTCACCTTGCCGTCTGTGGCACAAGCTGGTCAGGCTGAAACGACGCGGCAGGCACGCGGCGTTCATCGCGAGCACCCTGCTTCGAGCCAGCCTGCGCCGTGACGACCGGCAAGTCATCGTCCGCGCTTGGCGCACGCTCCGAGCGCTGCCCGCGCTGATAGATCAACACTCCCTGCCCCAAACGTTGCAGCGCCTGGACACGCAACCGCTTCCGGCCCGCCCCGACCTCCGCGAAGCGTTGTCCGTGACCAACCTGGCCGACGCCGTGGCCGCCCTGGACCGCCGCAGCGCTATGGGTCGCTGCCTGCGCCGGTCGTTGGTGCGCTTGCACCTGCTGCGGCGCATCGGTCTCCCAGTCACCATTCATGTCGGTGTGCGGCCCAACTCCACGCCAGACACAGCCCTCGTTGGCCACGCCTGGCTGACACTGGATGGCTGTCCCTGGGAAGAGTCTTCCGACGATCACAGCCATTATGTGGTGATGTTCCGCTACCCTCAAGACCAATGATTCTGGGTTTGTCCAAAACAAGAGGGCGACTGTTATCCTTGTGTAGGTGCTGGAGTCCTCGGCAAGGATTGCCCAAGTCGTCTTATACAGACCGGTGCAAACGATTTGCCAAGTCCTTGTAACACGGTTATAATAAGCGCTCGATCAACAGTGCTCAAACCCGGTTGGACACGCGGGCCCGGTTGCCCGTTTTGGAATTGAGGAGCACAGCGTATGGCTGTTGCCGGACCCCTCCTGCTGGCCCCGGCCGGCAGCGTCGCTGCCGTGCGAGCGGCAATCGCCGCCGGGGCCGATGCCGTCTACGTGGGCGTCAAGGGGTGGAGCCGGGGTCGGCCGGGCAGTGAGCTGGACGACGAAGAGATTCTCCTGTGTGTGGAGGAGCTGCACGGCGAGGGGAAGAAGTTACACCTGGCGATGAACACGATCCCTCGCCCACACGAAGTGGGGCAGATGGTGGACAAGATGCGTCAGTTTGCCCGGTGGGGGATTGACGGCGTAATCCTTAACGATCCTGGGATGATTGCCCTGGTTCACCGAAAGGTTCCTGCCTTGCGGATCTGTGCGTCGGTCGGATGCACGACGCTAAACGCGGAGGATGCTGCCCTCCTCCACGAGTTGGGAGCACAGGTTGTCGTGGTTTCTTGGGCTGTCGATCCCGGCCAAATCGCGTTGATCAAATCACGCACGCCGGTGGAGATTGAGGTGTTCGTGCGCGGCGCACAAGAGGTGCTCCTCCTGGGCAAATGCTGGATGGGAAGTTACCTGAAGACGGTGTTGAAACAGCACGGTGACCGGAAAGATCGCCCGCTCGGCAGTGCCAAGCGCGGAGGGCTCTGTACGAGCATCTGCAAGGCTCCCTGGGACCTCACCGTTCGCGGCGCTGAACTTTCGCGTGCCGCTCTGCCCTACAAAACGTTCTTGGTCCTGCGGCAATTGCCGGCATACTTGCGTTCTGGGGCCAGCGTCCTGAAGATCGGCGGGCGGGAATTGCCCCCGGAGCGTGTCGCGCACACCGTCCGCCTCTTCCGCACTTTGCTGGATCGATGCCACCCCTCCCTGGATGATGGAGCGTGGACCAGCGTGGTAGAGCGGGTTCGCTCGGAAATCGGCCCGGCAGTCGGTCCGGTAGAATCGTGGCAATGAGCATCTGCGGTCGCCAAAGCACGAGGGGGGGCGAACCGCAGCGACGGCAAGGAGGTTCCTGTTGACGGAGCACGAGTCAATCGAACTGAACACAACGATTCCCACCCTGCACGCCCTGGAAACGTCGGACATTTCGGCCTACGATGCGGTATACTTGGGCGCCTCGTTCTGCCTGCTATACGCGGACAATTTCATCACCCACGCAGATGATTTGTCTGCGGCCGTGTCGCAGCTCAAGGAGAACGGCAAGAGCGTCTACCTTTCCACCTACGCAATCCCGTTGACTGCTGACCTCGACCTGGTTCGCGAGAACGTTGCCCGAGGTGTGGAGGCCGGCGTTGACGGCGTGGAGATCCACAACATGGGCGTTGCTCGCTTGCTGGCGCGGGAGTTCCCCGGACTCAGGCTCGTTGCGGGAAGTTTCTCGAACGTATACACCGACATGACGGCGGCTGTCCTCAAGGGATACGGCGTCCGGCGCGTTGTGCCAAACCACGAGTTGCCCTTGGAAGAGATCGACTTGCTGCGCGAGGACACAGATTTGGAGGTCGAGCTGCTGGTCCACGGCAAGATCCCGCTGGGCGTGTCTGAGTCTTGCTTCTTGTTGAGTTTCCAGGGTGAGACAGGATTGAAGTGCCCAGATCTGTGTCAGCACAGTTTCCGGTTGCGGCGTGAAAATTGGGAGATGGTGTCGCTGGGGAAAGCCGTGGTCAGTGGCAAAGATATGTGCATGGTGGAGCATCTGCCGATGCTGTTGGACAGCGGGTATCGGGTGTTTCGTCTGGAAGGTCTCTCGGAGTCACCGGCCTACCGGGCCACAGTCGCAGCGGTATACCGGGAGGCGTTGCGCGACGCGACTGCGGACCCCGAGGGCTTTCGCACGCGAACGGGAGCATACAAAGAGCAATTGGATCGCGTCTCGACCGGTTTCTGCAACGGGTACTATTTTGGCCTCCCCGGCCGGTTCTATCGAGACGCCGAAGGTGCGGTACACGAGGAAAGTTGAGGTTGCTGCGTTGAGCGGTGGAAGTCCAATCGTATCGATCGTTGCTTCGGAAGGACCGGTATGCTTGGCCTCCCACCCACCTACACGTGGCCACCTGCTTTGTGATGAGAGGGCTGTTGCTATGTCGAGAAAACGTGTAGACAAGGAGGTGTGCTATGCCTGAGCTATTGGCTCCTGGGGGCAGCGTGGAGATGGTCAAGGCGGCGGTGGACAACGGCGCCGACACCGTGTATGTGGGAGCGCGCGGGTGGAGCCGGAGACGTGCCGACTTCGAACTCTCCGACGAGGAGGTGCGGCAGTGTATCGAGATCGCGCACGCGGGCGGCGTGAAGGTGCGGATGGCGTTCAACACGCAACCCCGCTCCGTCGAGATTGCGCTCCTGCTGCGGGTCATGGAACGGTACGTGGACTGGGGCATTGACGGCGCCATCATGACGGACGTCGGCTGCATTCAGGCGATACACCGTGCGTTTCCCGATCTGGTGATCCACGCCAGTGTCGGCTGCACGGCTCTGAACCTCGAGGACTGCGAATTCTACCGCGACCTTGGGGTTTCGCAGATCGTGGCCGATGTCAAACTGAGTCAAAAGGAAATGCGATGGCGCAAGGAAGCCGGCTTGGGTGTGGAGGTTCTGATCCACGCTAATACCTGCTATACGTACCTCGGTCGCTGCTGGATGAGCAGCCATATCCGCTACGACGCGTCCGCCGGCGGGGACGGCAAGCGCTATTACCTGGGCAGCCCGAACCGGGGTGGATTGTGCCATCGCGTCTGCCTGCGAGATTGGGACATGGGCTGGACAGGCGGTGGCACCATCGCGAACGTGCACATGCGGAACGACGTGTTCTTCCGGCTCAAGGAGATCCCGGCGTACCTTTCCCTCGGAGTGGACACGCTGAAGATTCAGGGCCGAGAATATTCCGTACCTCTCGTCGCCAGTATCGTCCGATTCTATCGGGACTTGGTAGACACCTACCAGGCTGCTCCGGACATGTGGCAGATCGAGCCGTGGGCGATCCGCCTGGCGGAGATCGAGGCCCAGCGAGATGCCCAGCGCAATCAGATGACGGCAGCCTTGTGGCAGGAAGCCACAGACCAGGCCGGAAGGGTCGCCCTTTCCCCTGGTTGTTGAACCTCGGCCGGCGATAAGGAAACGCGTTGGGCGACACGTACTCCGTCGGTGTCGCCCAACGCACGTTTTACGTTTCGGCCCGCGCGAGGCTTTGGCTACCCGGCAGACGGCTCCAACTCCGGCGTAACCCGTTTACCCCCGCCGTTGCTCCTCAAAAGGTCGGACCCACCAGCCAGCGCACTGATCACGTCCAGCGTAATCGGAATGATCGTCGAGGTCTTCTCGCTGGACATCTCCACCAGGGTCTGCAAGTAGCGTAGCTGCAAGCTGACCGGCTCCAGGGAGATGATGTGCGCCGCGTCGGCAAGCGTGGATGCAGCAGCCCGCTCACCTTCGGCGTGGATGATCTTGGCCCGCTTCTCGCGCTCGGCCTCCGCCTGGCGCGCCATGGATCGCTGCAACGATTCCGGCAGCAGCACATCCTTGACCTCAACGTGAGTGACCATGACACCCCACGGCTCGGTCTGCTCGTCAATGATCTCCCGCAAGCGCTCGTTGATGCGATCGCGGTGCGCCAGCAGTTCATCCAGCTCCGACTGGCCGAGGACGCTCCGCAACGTGGTCAGCGAGATTTGAGAAGTTGCATTCTCATAGTCCATCACCTTCATGACCACGTCTTCTGGGTTGACCACCTGGAAATAAACCACGGCATCAACCTGGATGGTTACGTTGTCCCTGGTGATTACCTCTTGTGGCTCGACGACCATCGTCTCCACACGCGTGTCCACCTTGATCATCCGGTCAATGTACGGAATCATGATGTTCAAGCCGGGTTCCCGCAAACCGACAAACCGTCCGAATCGCAGCACAAAACCTTTTTCCCACTGCTTGACAACCCGTATGGCCGGCACTGCCAGGAGCAGCACAACGACCAGTCCCCCAAACAAACCCACCAAACTGCCGAACATAAACGACCCTCCTTTCCGATTAGGTCAACAGGTAAACCGTACCCGTACTCACTTTCTACGGCAACGACGACTGGATCATCTCGACGAGGTCTGAGCCGTGCAACAGAGTCTTCTCCTGTCGATGCCAAATAAGCGTATGGTTGTCTAGGAGATTCATACCTATCGTCATCCGCTGCTGGGCGTCAGAGGATGTCAGATCGGTCGGGACCCAAGACGGAGCCACGTCGCCGTCCAGCTCCATCAGCACAACATCGGGCTGCAACGTGTCGATCTTCTGTCGTGCCAGATCCAGATCCGATTCCATCCCTAGCACATCCACACCGCCATGAGCCAGTAGGAGGCGTACAGCATCTCCAAAAAGCGGATGACGGTAGATGATAAAGGCCCGACGACTCATCTGCTTCCTCCAGGCCGGAGCATTATACCTGTGTGTCAGGATCGAACTCCCCGGCTGTCAACTATACTCATTCTACCGCATTCGAGATATTCTGTAAATCGCTCAAACTACCAGATTCCGGCGAAGAAACTACTAGATTCCTCTAGCAGTTTCCTTGGCATACAGCGAACTGGCCGATTGAGTGGCGCCAGCGCAGCGAAATCAATGGGAGGATCTCGCCCAATCCCGTGTGTCACGCCGCAAACGTGATCTACGGTTGCTCCCTTTGCCTTCGCTCGCCGAGGTCTGCCTGATGGGCAGGCGTCTGCCTGATGGGCAGGCGTCTGCCTGA
>CAZDTE010000010.1:20248-23200 GCA_964508275.1 uncultured Ardenticatenales bacterium | reverse complement strand
GTCTGCCTGATGGGCAGGCGTCTGCCTGATGGGCAGGCGTCTGCCTGACCGAGGCGGACGGAGCCGGAATAGGGATTCCCGGGCTGCGTCTGGCCGTAGCGCCAAAATCCCTATTCCGGTGCCCACCGGACACGCTATGCTCACAACACTCAGATGGCCGGATTCCGCAAGCGCTTCAATAAACCCCTATTGCATTTTCCCGGTTGCGACCGAAAGATTGCCAAAGCAACGAGTCTGTGTTATCATGGTATTCACTTGAAAGATTGCGCCTACGTCAGTTGAAACACAAAACCTGCAACTCGGTGGGGACTACGCATGAAGCAGCGACACGTAACGGTCCTCGCTTCGCTGGCCGCGGTAGTCGTCCTGATCTACGGCCTATTGGGTGTGGTCATCTGGTTCCGGTGGCACAACAACTCCTCGTCGCCAACTGTGCAGATCGTATCCCCATTGCCGGGATCGCGATTGACCGAAGGGGACTCGACCACACTGAAGGCCGCGGTCACCGGAAAAGACATCCTGCGCCTGGAGTTGGCTGTGGATGGGGTGACCATAGCGGCAGCCCCAAATCCTGACCCAACACAACGGGTAACATGGGTTGTCACACACGATTGGGCAGCAGAAAGCGAAGGCTCTCACCAAATTGAAGCCCTTGCCTACCGGACGGGGAACGGGGTTGCCGCCCTGGACTCCGTCGCGGTGGAGGTAGTGCCCCCTGGCGAGATCGCCTTCGCCAGCAAGCGCACCGGAAACTACCAGGTGTTCACGCTGCGGACAGATGGCACCGCCGTGCGCAGGATCACCGATGGCAACCAGGATTACAGAGAACCGGCCTGGAGCCCGCTAGGTCGGCTTGCTTTTGCGGCCGGCCCTCTGGAGGGCCCCAGCACCATCTGGCTAATGGCTTCCGATGGCAGCACCCAAGCGCTCACCTCCTGGTTGGCTCGCAACCGCAGTCCTACCTGGGACCCGCTGGGTAAACGCCTCGCCTTCAGCTCCGATCGTGAGGGCACGGACAACGTCTTCTTCTTGCCTCTGAACAGCAGGGAGCCGGTTGCCATAACCAGTGAGCGATTCTACGCCGGCCAACCCTCCTGGTCCCCGGACGGCAAGTCTCTTGCCTTGACCATCCAGCGCGACGGCAACTGGGACATCTTCCGCGTGGACGTGGATGGGGGGAATCTGGTGCAATTGACATCGAACGCCGCCCAGGATTGGTTCCCCGCCTGGTCACCCGATGGTGACCGCATCGCCTTTGTCTCGAATCGCACCGGCAGCCACCAACTCTATCTGATGCGCGCAGACGGTACGGAACCGTATCGCCTTACGAACTTGCCCAGAGGCGTCGAAGCGCCAAGCTGGGCGCCGAATGGCCGGTGGTTGGCGTTTGCGGCGTACACCGGTGACGGAAAGGGCATAAATGCCCGCGAGCTGTACCTGTTGCGCGCCGAAGACGGCCACCGGGTGCGCCTCACCGATAACGCGGTGGACGACACGGAGCCGGCCTGGTTCTACCCCCCTCCGTCTGTCGCCGGCCTCACCGACCCACCACGAAACGGCTTTCTTGGGGAGTATTACCCGAATGTCACGTTGTCCGGTTCACCCGCCCAAATCCGCCTTGATCCAGACGTAGATTTCGACTGGGATACCGACCCGCCGGCAGAGGGGTTGCCGGCCGATTACTTCTCCGTCCGCTGGGTGGGGCGCGTGACCGCACCCGAAGCGCAGGACTATCTGTTCACCGTTGAAGCGGATGCGGGGGTTCGGCTGTGGATTGATGGAGAGCTGTTGCTAGACAGGTGGAACGCGTTCTCATCCGAGCCCTACTCCGTGCCGGTGCATCTTCTTGCCGGCGACCATACGGCTCGCCTGGAGTACTACGAGAACGACGGGCCCGCGCGCATCCATCTGCACTGGAAACCGCTGCCGTCGCCAGACTAGCGGCCGGCAGACCGGTAGGGCCGTCCGCCGTGCAGGCTACGGGCCGATCATCGTACCAATCGCCTGCCAAAGGATATCCACTTCCTCCGGTACGGCAAACGGGTTGTCCGTGAGGTCCTGTTGTGCGGTGGCCACGCGCTCTTGTAGGGCCACAATGGCCGCGCGCTGGTCGTCCGGCGCCAGGTCCAGAGCCTGTTGCAGCGTCGCAGCCGTCATGTCCAGGTACCGGCCGGCCGTATCGGCGTTGTTGCGCATCAGGCTCAGCCGGGCCTGGAGCGCCTCACCTTGAGCACGGAGAAGCAGCGCGCGCAACTGCAGATCCAGAACCGCAGCCCGTGACTCCTCAAAGGCCTGCTGTAACGAGTCCCCAGCCGCACCCAGGGCATGGATGTTCTCCCGTGCCCCCTCCAGGGCATCGTGCAACTCGGCCAGATCTTCCGCATACGTGTCCCCGGCTGCGATCAAGCCGTCCAGTGTCTCCGCCTGGGCATCGAGCGCGGCTTGCTGCCGGTCGACCGCTTCTTCCAGGGTAACCAGTCGGCCCTCGATACCGCCCAGCGTTGCTGCCTGCTCTTCCTGGGCCTGCTGCAACGCCTGGAGTTGGCTAGCTCCCTCCGAAACCAACATCTCGATCTGCTGCGCCAGGTCTTCCTGCTGCCGACGCAATTCGTCAGTTTCCTGCTGCTCCCGGTCGAAGGCTTCCTGGATCTGCTGAACAGCCTGGGAGTTGGATTCTATCGGTGCCCAAAGGCCCCAGTACGCATACTGACCCGCCGTGAACAGACCGACTCCCAGGGCAATGCCCAACAAAACGACCAAGAACATCTTCAGCACGGCCCAGACAACGCCAAAGCAACCGACAATTCGAGATGATGAAGGTTGATCGCTCATGGTCACTCTCTCCTATGGCGCGGCTGTTGGAGTCGCGCTGGCCGGCGACTCGGCAGCGGTAGGCGTCGGCGACGTGGTCGCAGCCGGCGTGGTCGTTTCGGCGGCGGCTGGTGTCGGCGT
>CAZDTE010000010.1:10309-20148 GCA_964508275.1 uncultured Ardenticatenales bacterium | reverse complement strand
CTTCCGGCGCTTCGCCGGGGACGCCTGCTTCCGGCGCTTCGCCGGGGGGGCCTGCTTCCAGCAGATCGACGGCCTGCCCCGGCGAGGAGATGGTGATCTGATCGACCAATTTCTCATAGAGGGCTGGCCCAATTCCGGGGATGACCGTGATCTCGGATGTCTGCCGGAAGGGGCCCGCCTCCGACTGCCGGTACTCGACGATACCGCGGGCGAAAGCCGGTCCAATGCCGGAAAGCTGTTGCAGTTCCTCCTCCGAGGCCTGGTTCAGGTCGATAGGAAAGCTTGGGGCTGCCTCTTCGTCCGCAGGGAGCGATTCGCTCACCATGTCGGGAGCTGGCGGCTCCTCCTCCGGTTCGGGCAATGAAGGCTCCGGTCCGGCCGGTAGCAAGATGGCTTCGCCGCCTTCGTCCTCCTCAACCGGCTCTCCAGTCACGCCTTCTCCGTGCCCAACATCCAGTGGCTGTTCGGTCATCGCGTTCTCCGCCGGTGGTTGTTCCGGCTCCGATGAGCCATGCGCGACTTCCTCTTCAGCACCGGGCGGTGGGGGCATGGGCTCTGCGACCGCAGGCTCTGCGGCCTGATCGGACGGTTGTTGGGCTTCCATGACTGAAAATCCTCCTATTCGCTGCCTTGCTGCTCGTCACATATCTTCAGCCCGGCCCAGGCCGGATCGGAGTCTGGGTTGGCGTCTATGGCCCGATACAGCCAGGGGATCGCCTGGTCACATTCTTCCAGGAACGCATGAGAAAGGCCGATCTCGTAGAAATACTCCTCCGACTCCAGTCCCAGATCCACCGCACGCTTGAGGTTTGGAATGGCGGCCTCGTAGTTGCGGCGCACGTAGTACGTAACACCCAGGTGAGCGAAGGCTCGAGCGTAATCTGCGTCCACCTGGATCGCTTGTTTGAATTGCGAGACAGCCAGCTCGTAATCTTCCTGGATGAAGTAGGTCCACCCCAACTCATCATAGGCCTCGGCGCTACCTGGGTCAACCGCTATGGCCTGTTTGATTTGGGAGACCGCAAACCGGTATTCCTTAAGCACCCGATGGTTGCGGCCCGCGCCGATGAACAGGTAGCTCAGAGGGGCGATCTGGGCAGCGCGCTTGTATTCGGCGATGGCCTGCCGGTAGTTCCCCTTCATTTCATAGACGTAGCCCAGGTCACGGTGAGCGTCAACATTGTTGCCATCCAGTTCCACAGCTTTCCGCGCGTTGCTCAGGGCTTTGCCGGTACGGCCGGTATCGGCGTAGGCTTCGGCGAGGTAGGCGTACGCCGGCGCGTAGTCCTCGTCAAGTTCGATGGCCTGTAGGGCTGCGTTGATCGCTTCGCTGTACCGGCCGTCCCAGTCCAATGCCATAGCGTGGCTGGCCAGCACTTCGGCACTATTCGGCTGCAGCTGGACCGCAAGGGAAGTCTTCTCCACTGCCAATGTGGTCTTCCGTCGAACCGCCAGCAGCCGGCCCCACCGAGCCAGGGCAATCGCGTTATCCGGCTCCAAATCTGCCGCTTCTTGGTAGGCTGCAATCGCCAGATCGATGTTGCCTTCCAGGAACCGTTGATCGCCCTCGGCGATCTTGTCCTCTGCCGAGTAGGCCAGGCTGGGCGTCTGAGTTGCCGGTTGCCCCAAGAACGGAAGGCCGCGCTGCTGTCCGTAGACCAGGATGGTGAGCACCCAGGCAACGATCAGAAGAAACCAGATCAGGCCCCGATGGCTACGACGCCTTTCCTGTGGACGCAAGTACACGGAGATTACGCCTACCCTTCATCCTTGCTCAACGATCATGTTTTGCTCCTGCAAAACCTCGTGGTACGATCCCAGTGCGTGAATCATCTCCGCTCGACGGTCGGCCCACTCGCGTCGCTGCTTGGCGCGTTCGAACTGCTGAATCCGCTGGAAGATTTCTTCTTGAATCTCCTGTGGCTTGGCCACGTGCAAGAAGGTCAACATCCCGGACTTGCCGGCGGTCTCGATCAACACATTGCCATAGCCAAGGAGCACAGCCACGGGACTGGGAATCTCGTAGCGAACATCTTGAACCTGGCCCAAACTGGCCTGACGCATCTCTTCGTGCAGCCACAGCGGTTGCCGGTCTATGTCCTTGATGTCCGAGTCCGACAAGATGTAGATATCATTGCGCCAGTCTTCATACTGCCACCACAAGCGCGCCAAAGCGACCGCGAGCACCAAAAGATAGCCGGCAATCAACCACAGCACGACGTCCTGCTTCAGTGGCAGTGGCTTGATGGCCAACACGGCCAGCAGACCCAGCAGGGCAAGGACGACAAGGCCTGATTTCCACGACGCTTGGATCAGCACGAACCAATGCTTGCGCCACGTAATCGTGCGACTCTCTTCAAAACGTAGGCGGGGCAAGAAGTAGTCGGCGACGCTGGCCAGCGTGCGGGCGACCACTCCCACCGTCACCTCATCGTGGCCCGAGCTTTCATCTGGCGTTTCTCCACTCGGCGCTTGTTCCGCCCACCCGAACTCTTCACGCAAGTCCTGGCGCATTCGTTCTCGTTCTTGCGCCCGGTCTGGAGCACCAATGCGAGACTTCTGTTGATTGATCAAGTCGCAAACCATCTGCGCGCGGGGGATACTCTTGAAAACGATACTGCCCTCGCGGCCGGCTGTCTGGATCACCAGATCGTGAAAATCGAACCACTTAGCGATGGGGCCGGCGGTGACCATGTTGATGTTTTGTATCTTCTCCAACGGAGCCTCGTGACGCTCCTCAAAGAAGAACAACACGCGCTCGATGTGGATCACCCGGCGGTCGGTGACGATGTAGTCATCGTTGTACCAATCGTAGGCCAACCAGGCAACCCACGTCAGCCAGGGGATGATGCCGGCGAGGAATACCCACCCAACCAGGTTGGCCATCACGTTCAGGTAAACCATGCCCCCCAGAATGCTGACTACGACGAGGGCCATCAGGGCCGGCAGCGACAGGGATTTGACCAGCACAAACGGGTGCTTGCGCTCGAAGGCCACCGGGAACTCCCCTGTCTCGCGGCCGGCGAAGCGCCGGGCGCTCAGTTTTTCGCGGACATCGGCACGGATGTTCAACTCCCGAGGGATCTGGGGGTATTGATCCATCAGGCGGTCGAAGTCGTCTTTGTCCAGGGCAAACAATTCCACATCTGCGAGCGCTGTGATCGTCGCGTCTCGAGGCTCGCCGGTCAAGAGAGACGTTTCGCCGAAGAAATCGCCGGGCCCCAATTGATTCAACGTGCGCTGGATCCCGCGCGCGTCTGCCTGTTTTACACTGACCAAGCCGTCGGCAATCAGGTAGAATGTTCCGCCGGGGTCTCCTTGTTCGCAGATTGCCGTGCCGGCCGGTTGCCGCTCCCAGTGCATCACAGATGCCACCTGCAACAGAGCCTCTTCGGAGAGCGAGGAGAAAAGGGGGATGTCCCGCAGACGGGAGACGGTGTTCGGATCAACACTCGCCTCGCCGGGAGCGGAGAACGACTCCGTCGGCTGTTCAGCTTCAGTTATCGCCGCGTCCAGGCCATCGCCCTCTGCCCGTCCGCTGATCAGCGCGTCGCCCACGCGCGGATGCTGGGCCACGAACTGGTAGAAGGGGCGTTTGGGCAGCGCGAAGATCTCTGAGTGGACCGGCACAACGGCCGTGTGCTCATGAGCCAGGCCGGTCAACAGATTCTGCGCGCCCAGGTATCCCCCAGGCCCGATTTCTGACCCGCCATACCCGCGCCCCTGATCGGCCGGCTCGTCATGTAGAACGATGCGGCCGCTATACACCAGATAGACAGCCTGGGCATCTTCTCCCTTCCGAACCAGGATGTCGCCGGCTTCGTGCTGCCGCCACTCGCCCAACGAAGCCAACTCCTCCAACTCCGGCCGGCTCAGGGAAGCCAGCAGCGGAATGGCTTCGAGCCGGCCAGTAATCCATTCAGGAGACGGTTGGGATGGCATGTGCGTAGCTGACTGAGCAGACATCGGCCTCCCCAAAAGGTTTTCCCGGCAACATCCGCGTCGTGCCCACAGATGTTGACTGTGAATAGGCCCCCGGCCGTCTGAACGCCTTACCGGATCGATCGGTTGCAGCCTGGCCACACGACGGCAGGGTGCAAGGATAGTGGCGCTTTACCAAACGGCCACGCCCACATTATACTTCCAATCCTCAATTCCTGCAAATGCGACACCTGTTTATTGAAGGGGATGATGGAATGACGCGGGTGTCCGTCACTTTTTTCGTTATACCCCATTATCCCAGAAAACGCAAAAAAATGACGCACACCAACAAGGCCAGGCTGTATCTGCCGGCCGGCATTCTCCTGACCAACACGCAGATCGGGTTCACCGTTGACAACACGGCTGTCCCACCGACCGGCACTTTGACCATGGCCAGCGGGCCGTATAGCATCCTCTCTTCGGGTGGGAACACCAGCCTGAACAGCGCGGCCAGCCTGACCATTCATTACGATGGGCTTGCTGTCACCGCCGTTGACACAACAACCCTCAGCATCTACCGCTGGGACGACGTTGCCGCCCAATGGGTGGACCCGGGAGGAGAGAACCAGCCCAGCCATTACAAAGTCAACACCGCCATTGATGCCCTCGGCACCTACGCGTTGCTCGCCGTCGACAACGTGCCTCCCTCGTCCCAGGTTGACCCTCTGCCCGCCAATCAGTCTACCAATTCTTTCCTCGTCAACTGGATCGGCACCGACGGAGGGACAGGCATCGCGGCCTACGATGTGCAGTTCAAGGACGGGGCAGACGGGACGTGGACCGACTGGGTCGCCGCCGCCACCGCTATTTCGACCACCTTCATCGGCGACTTCGGGCACACCTATTTCTTCCAGGCGCGGGCCAGGGACTGGGCCGGCAACCAGGAGCCGTACGCCGGCGGTGACGGCAACACCCACACGAGAATCGGCTTCCGGAATCTCCTTCCGGTGATCCTGAAGGGCTACGCTGCCGTCGTAGGCCCCACACCGACCGCGACCCTGTGGCCGACGGCCACAGCAACGCCGACAGCCATATCCCCGACTGCCACACCCACGGCGACGCCGACAGTTGCGCCCACGGCAACGCCTACCGCCACGCCGGTTGGAACAGCGACACCCAGTGCAACACCTTCGGCCACGCCGACGGGGACTGTCACTCCGACCGCAACGCCGGCGGGCACGGTCACGGCGACGCCCGGCGTCGCCTGTGCCTGGCGCGACGACTTCACCTCGCCAACTCTCGATCCTGCCTGGGCGTGGGTGCGCGAAGATGCCACCCATTGGAGTCTGGTTGACCGCCCCGGCTACCTGAGACTCCGCACTCAAGGCGGGGAGCTTGGCGGCCCCTGGAACGATGTGCGCAACATCCTCGTCCGCGATGTGCCCTCCGGCGACTTCACTGTGGAGACCAAGCTCGATTTCTCTCCCGCGCAGGACTACCAACAAGCAGGCTTGCTGATCTACCAAGACGACGA
This sequence comes from uncultured Ardenticatenales bacterium, assembly GCA_964508275.1. Taxonomy (GTDB): domain Bacteria; phylum Chloroflexota; class Anaerolineae; order Ardenticatenales; family JAADHH01; genus CAZDTE01. The sequence continues at coordinate 14,693 of CAZDTE010000010.1, read as the reverse complement.
TAACTACATCAAGCTTACCCGCGTTTACGCGGACGCGCAGCGAGTAGAGTTTGCCGCGGAAATCGACCAGAACTACAGCGGCCAGGTACTGGGGTTCAGCACAACGCCTGTCTTCCTCCGTATCCGCAAGACAGGGCAGGGCTACCGCGGCGGGTTCAGCGCAGACGGGCTGGAATGGGCAAAGTTCAGCGCGTACGACGGCGTGGATTTCAGCAACGTCAGAACAGGGTTGATGGCGACCAATTCCCTGGCAGGTTTGCCGACCATCGCCGCTGATTTCGACTACGTCTGCGTCCGGTGAGCTTATGGGTGAAGGGGCGATTCAGCCCTCACTCTTTTTTGCAACGACGATCAGGTCCGGCGACGATTCGGGGTCGAAAGGCCGCCCATCGAATGAACCGAGCACCGCTTCCGCCGTGACACCCAATTCCGAGAGAGCGGCAAGCAGGTTATCGCGGAAGATGGGGCGCTGTGGCGTGCTCTCAACATCCACCTGCCACGAGCCGTCCGCCTGCTGCTCGAACAACGCGATGTGAAATGTGATGCGGGTGCGACCGTAGTCGGCGAACCGCCAGACCAGGATCTGCCGGCCAGCCATCTGCCCACTACTCACGCCGAAGAAGCGTGGCCGGGTCTGCCACCGCAGATCGTAATTCAGCGTGTGCAACACCAGCGTCCCGCCGGGACGCACCGCCGCCGCCAAACCGGCCAGGCCGGCGCGCAGGGCTCGCGGAGTCAGCAGGTGCGGCAGCGAGTTGCCCACACAGATGGCCACGTCCACCGGCTGGTGCAGCCGGCGCGGCAACTGCCCCAGCGAGGAGACGATGAAGCGGGTCTGTCCGAAGCGGGCCCGACCGGCGCCGGCCCGATCGCTCTTCTGCCTGGCGGCTGCCCGATTCTCTGCTTCGCGGATCATCTGCGCGCTGAGGTCGGCGCCGGTCACGTCGTAGCCCCAGTCGCTGAAGGCCAGGGCGTGGCCGCCGGTGCCGCACGCCGCATCGAGCACCGTCCGGGCTTCACGCTCGGCGAGCAGGCGACGCCAGAATGGGGCCTCGAACGCCAGGCGCGAATCCCAATCGTTCAGGATATCGTAGTACCGGGCCAACCGATCGTAGAAATCACTCGCCCGCTGCGTGCTAGACACGTGCACTATCTCCTTTCCCCAAGGCCGGCCATCGAAGCTTAGGCTTTTCCAGAGAAATAAACCTGCCAGAAAGATATCACGAAGCCTGTTAGAATTCGCGAAATGTCTTCAAACGAGGCGGAAAAGCCCAAGGAACTCCCTTGCAGATTGCTTTTTCGATCTATTGTGGGCTACATAGAGAATCTGTTTGGGAGAACTATTTTCTTGGAGTTCCCTTACACGTTCAACAACTGGCGCAGCACCGTCTGAAGGATGCCGCCGTTGCGGTAATACTCGATTTCCACCGGGATGTCCAGGCGCACAACTGCCCGGAGAGTTTTCACATGGCCGTCGTCGGCTGTGGCGCGGACGGTGATGGTCTGCCTGGGCAGGAGGCCGTCGGTTAATCCCTCGATGTCGAACCGCTCGCGGCCGCTGAGTCCAATCTGCTCCCAGTCCTCACCGGGTTCAAACTGCAACGGCAACACACCCATGCCGATCAGGTTGCTGCGATGAATGCGCTCAAAACTCTCGGCCAGCACGGCTTTGACTCCCAGCAGGCTGGTGCCCTTCGCGGCCCAGTCGCGCGAGCTGCCGGAGCCGTACTCCTTGCCGGCGATGACGATCAGGGGGACACCGTCGTCCTGGTACTTAATGGCGGCGTCGTAGATGCTCATCTCTTCCCCGTCCGGCAGATGGATCGTCACCCCGCCTTCGGTGCCCGGCAACAGCAAGTTCTTCAGGCGGATGTTGGCAAATGTCCCCCGCATCATCACCGCGTGGTTGCCCCGTCGCGAGCCGTAGGTGTTGAAATCCCTGCGCTCGCTCCCTTTGCTGAGCAGGTACTGCCCGGCGGGACTGTCCGGGGCAAAGCTGCCGGCCGGCGAAATGTGGTCCGTTGTCACCGTGTCGCCCAACAAGGCCAGCACTCTGGCGCCGCGTACATTCTGGATGGGTGGAGGTTCCAGGGACAGGCCCTGGAAGTAAGGCGGCTCCTGAATGTACGTTGAGTCCGGGTTCCACGGATAGATACGGGTATCTTCCAGGGTGGGGATGTTGTTCCAAGTCTCGTTGCCGTCGAAGACGTTGCTGTACATCTCGCGATAGATCTCCGAGCGCAGGCTGCGCTGAATCTCGTCGCGGATCTCGTCAGGGGTCGGCCAGATGTCACGCAGGAAAACCGGCTCGCCAAGCGGTCCGTGGCCCACCGGATCGTGGACCAGGTCCGTGTTCACCGTGCCGGCCAGCGCATAGGCGATCACCAGCAGGGGCGAGGCCAGGTAGCTCGCCTTGACCAGGGGATTGATGCGGCCTTCGTAGTTGCGATTGCCGCTCAACACGGCGGCGGCTACGAGATCGTGCTCCTTGATGGCCTGGGCGATCGGTTCCAGCAGCGGGCCGCTGTTGCCGATGCACGTTGTGCAACCGTAACCGACGACGTGGAATCGCAGCGCCTCCAGGTAAGGCAGTAGGCCCGCCGCCCGCAAGTACTCCGTCACGACACGGGAGCCAGGCGCCAGACTGGTCTTCACCCATGAGCGCACCCGCAACCCACGCTCCACGGCCTTCTTGGCCAACAGGCCGGCGCCCACCATGACCGAGGGATTCGACGTGTTCGTGCAACTGGTGATCGCGGCGATGACAACCGCCCCCTGCGCGATCTCACACTGCTCGCCGTCAGTCTTTATGGTGGCGGACCGTTTCATTTCCGCCGCGCTCAGCGAAAACCCACGCTGGAGATCGGGGTCCCGCAGCACGCTTTGGAAGGCCGTCTTCATCTGGGAGAGGGGCACGCGATCCTGTGGGCGACGGGGACCGGCCAGACTGGGTGTGACCGTGCTCATGTCTAGCTCCGCTGTATCACTGAAATGCGGGTCGGGCGAGTCGTCGGTATGAAACAGCCCCTGCTCCTTCGTGTACCGTTCCACCAAATCCACGAGCTCCTTGCTGCGGCCCGTGCTCCGGAGATAGCGGAGCGTTTCGTCGTCCACCGGGAAGAAGCCCATCGTGGCCCCATACTCCGGCGACATGTTGGCGATCGTGGCCCGGTCGGCCAGACTGATGCGGGACAGGCCGGGGCCATAGAACTCGACGAACTTGCCCACCACACCCTTGCTGCGCAGGTTTTGGGTCACCGTGAGCGCCAGATCGGTGGCTGTCGCGCCGGGTGGCAGATCGCCGTACAGCTTAAACCCGATCACGTCGGGCGCTTGCATGTAGATCGGTTGGCCGAGCATCGCGGCCTCCGCTTCGATGCCCCCAACACCCCAGCCCAAGATGCCCAGACCGTTGATCATGGTCGTGTGCGAGTCGGTGCCCACCAGCGTATCGGGATAGGCGACCGTCGCCCCATCGCGCTGGATGGTCTGCACGACCTTCGCCAAGTACTCCAGGTTGACTTGGTGAACGATTCCGGTGTCTGGAGGCACCACGCGAAAATTCTCCAGCGCCGATTGGCCCCAGTGCAGGAACTCGTACCGCTCGCGGTTGCGCTCGAACTCCCGCTCGGCGTTGTAGAACAACGACATGCGCGACCCGAAGCGGTCAACCTGAACCGAGTGGTCAATGACCAGGTCCGAAGGGATCAGCGGGTTGATCTTCTGCGGATCGCCGCCCATGCGTTGCACGGCCGAGCGCAGGGCAGCCAAATCCACGATGGCCGGCACGCCGGTGAAATCCTGCAGGAGCACACGGCCGGGCTTGAAAGGCAGCTCCTTGCGGACCCTGGTGTGTGCTCGCCAGGCCGCGAGGTTTAGCACATCCTCTTCCGTTACCAGGCGGCCGTCAACATTGCGCAGCACCGATTCCAGCAGGACCTTGATCGAGATCGGCATCCGCGTCAACCGGACGGGCCCTGCCTTCTCCAGGGCGTCCAGTCGAAAGAAAGTGACGCCCCCGTGGCTCGTCTCCAGCTTCATTATTGCACCGAAGGGGTCATTGCGTTTGGCGGTCATTGTGCAGTCTCCTTTTCCCCAGTGCTCACATTCAAGCGTCTACCTCATTTCCTGTGAGCTACTCAGCCTTCCTACGGTCGGCGGTTGATAAACTTTGAGGATTAAGCCTTGTATCATCTCAATAACTTGGGGAACGCCCCCCGGCCCCGCCCCCTTAGCCACCCAAAGTTGGGGGGTTAGGCCCTAACCTCAGGTTAGGGGGGCATGATATTCTGCTCACCCCGAATTGTTGAGAAGACACGAAGATACTCTGGAAAAGCCTTATCCCTGGTAACACAACGGCTAGATTGGCCAGCCAGCCGGCGAA
>CAZDTE010000010.1:0-10209 GCA_964508275.1 uncultured Ardenticatenales bacterium | reverse complement strand
CGGCGAAGTGCGTTGAAACCGCACTCCTTAGCCGTTGGCCCCTCCAATGGAAACCCGTTTCAATGATACCATCAAACGGAAGCGGGGGCAAGTCATCAGTGCGCGCGCGGCCGTCCTTCCGGTGGGCGCTCAAGCGGGCCATTTGACTTCCCACGCATATCGAGTATACTTCTCCCAACCCTTTTCGCTCGCCCGCGCCACGTGGCGAGCCCCGCAGATGAGACCACGAGGAGGTACTCTGTAATGAAGGCGCTTGCACTGTCCGCCGGCGAGGCCCTCACATTCGACGATGTCCTGTTGCTTCCGGCCCACTCCAAGGTGCTGCCCTCGCAGATTGACGTGAGTACGACGCTAACGCCAAAGATCCGGCTGAACACCCCCCTCCTCTCCGCCGCGATGGACACAGTCACCGAGGCCCGGCTCGCCATTGCCCTGGCTCGCGAAGGAGGGATGGGCGTGGTCCACCGTAACATGACCATCGAGGAACAGGCCGGCGAGGTCGACAAGGTCAAACGGTCCGAAGCCGGCATGATTGTTGACCCGATTACGCTGCCACCTTCGGCGACGTTGGCCGATGCGGAGGCTTTGATGAGTCGCTATCGCATATCGGGCGTACCGATCACGGAAGGCAGCCGCCTGGTCGGCATCCTGACGAACAGGGACGTGCGCTTCGCCACCGATTATGCACGCCCGGTCTCCGCGTACATGACCAGTAAGAACCTGGTTACGGCCCCGCTGGGCACAACGCTCGAAGATGCAAAAGGGATATTGCAGGAACACCGTATCGAGAAGCTGCCGCTGGTGGACGAGGAATTCAACCTGGTGGGCCTGATCACGGTGAAAGACATCCAGAAGAAGATGGACTTTCCCAACGCGGCCACGGATGACAAAGACCGCTTGCTGGTTTCGGCAGCCGTTGGTGTTGGCCCGGATATGATGGCGCGAGCGGAAGCGTTGATCAAGGTAAACGTGGACGCCCTGGCGGTGGACACCGCGCACGGCCATGCCGAGGGCGTGCTGCAGGGCGTCCGCCGGCTACGCGCAGCGTTCCCGGACATGACCATCATCGCCGGAAACGTCGCCACGCCCGAAGGCACGCGCGCCCTGATCGAAGCGGGTGCCGATGCCGTGAAAGTTGGCATCGGAGCCGGATCGATTTGCACCACCCGCGTGATCGCCGGCGTCGGCGTGCCGCAATTCACCGCCGTCGCCCAGTGTGCCGCCGCTGCGCGCGACTTTGGCGTCCCCATCATCGCCGATGGGGGGATCAAGTACTCCGGGGACATCGTCAAGGCGCTGGCGACCGGCGCCCACGCGGTGATGCTGGGCGGCCTCTTCGCCGGGCTGGACGAAGCGCCCGGTGAGGTCATCCTGTTCCAGGGCGATCGGTTCAAGGACTATCGCGGCATGGGCTCCCTCGGAGCGATGCGCGGACTGGCCGCGGACCGGTATGCGCAAGGCAGCCAAGGCAAGCAAGTTCCCGAAGGAATCGAAGGCCGGGTGCCCTATAAGGGCCTCTTAAAGCCTACCGTCTTTCAAATGGTCGGCGGACTGCAATCGGGAATGGGCTACGTCGGTGCCCGCGATATCCCCTCCCTGTGGAAACGGGCCCGCTTCATACGCATCACAAACGCCGGCCTCCAGGAGAGTCATCCGCACACGGTGTTCATCACCAAGGAGGCACCGAACTACCAGGTGCGAGGCTGACGAGGAACCATGGACAATCTGACGGTCACGGCGGTCACGACGATCATCAAACACACTCTGGATGACGAACCCCTGCTGCGTGATCTGCGGGTGGAGGGGGAGGTGTCCAACTTCGCGCGGGCGACCTCTGGGCATTGCTACTTCACGCTGAAGGACGCCGGCGCGCGGATCGATTGCGTGATGTGGCAATCCAACGCACGGAACCTGCTCGCGCTGCCCCAGGATGGCCAATCCGTTCTGGCTCACGGTCACGTTTCCGTTTACCCGCCGCAAGGGAAGTATCAATTCTACGTTGACATGATCCAAGAAGCCGGGGCGGGGGCCCTCTTCCTGCAATTCGAGGAGCTGAAGAAGCGGCTGCTGGTCGAAGGCCTTTTTGACGAGGAGCGCAAGCGCCCACTACCGCCGTTCCCGAAGCGAATCGGAGTCGTCACTTCGCCGGTTGGCGCTGCGCTTCAGGACATTCTGAAGACGCTCCGCCGCCGCTATCCGCTCGCGGAGGTCGTGCTGGTCCCAACCGCTGTGCAGGGCACAGAAGCCGCCGGCCAAATCGCCGCCGCCATCGGTGCGTTGAATCGGCTGGGCACGGTAGACGTGATCATCGTGGCTCGGGGGGGCGGCTCCATCGAAGACCTGTGGTCCTTCAACGAGGAGCGTGTGGGGCGCGCCATCGCCGCCTCGGCCATCCCCGTGATCAGCGGTGTCGGGCACGAGACCGATTTCACGATTGCCGACTTCGTCGCCGACGTGCGTGCGCCAACGCCTACGGGCGCCGCCGAGATCGTCGCCCCGAACATCGCCGACGCGCAGATCGCCCTGGCCGAGTACACCAACCGGTCGCGCCAGGTGCTACGGCAGCGGCTGGCCGAGGCGCGTCGTCACCTCGATTTCCAGCGGCAGGCGATGGAGCGAGCCTCCCCACAGGAGAAGATCGACCGGTTCAAGCAGCAGGTGGACGATCTTACGCGCAGAGCCGCCACGCAGATCGGGCATGTGTTGCGAGCACATGCCCTGCGCCTGCGCGGGCTGCACTTGCAGTTAGAAAGCCTCAACCCACAGCGCACATTGGGGAGGGGTTACGCCATTGTGACTCACGGGCTCACGGGTCGGCTGGTCCGGCAGGTCGGCGATACAGCGCCCGGAGACCCGCTGAATGTCCAAGTCAGTGACGGGGCCTTCCCGGCGACACGGGGACGTCCGTAGCGCCCTTCGTTACATGCCGAGCCATCCGATGGCCACACCGATGATGGATCCGACCACAACTTCCATCGGTGTATGTCCCAGGAGTTCACGCAAGCGCTCCTCGCGGATGGAGTGTAGCTGGAACAAGTCTTCGACGATCTGGTTGATGATGCGCGCCTGGATGCTGGCCGCCCGACGCACGCCGGCCGCGTCGTACATCACCACGCTGGCAAACACCACGCAGGCCGCGAAAAGGGCGCTCTCGAATCCCTGATCGATGCCCACGGTCGTGGCCAAGGCCGATACGAACGCGGCATGAGAGCTGGGCATTCCTCCGGGGCTGGCCCACAGGCCGATGTTCAAGTTGCCGGTCTTGACGAAGTCTACGAGCACCTTGGCCGTCTGCGCAATCACCCAGGCAATCAGCGAGACGTTCAGAACACGATTATCAAGTAACGGGTGTAGGATATGAACAACTCCCCGGTCAAATCAGAACGGAACCTCTTGGAGCGTGCCATCATCCCCTTCGACGAGTTGGCGGACTCGCAATTCGGCTTGTTCCAGCAAGTGATCACAGTGTTTCGCCAGAGCGATGCTGCGCCCGTAGGTGGTCATCGATTCCTCAAGGTCCAGGTTCCCGCTGTCTAAGCGCTGTACCGCTTCCTCAAGGGCGGCCAGGGTTTCCTCGAACTTCATCGTCGCGATGTCGCTAGTTTCCAATTGCATCCCCCTCCTACATGGCTGGACCCGAACGGGTCAGCGGGGTTCGGCCGGCGGATCCGACGCTGCTCCTCTCGTTGGTGACGCACGCTGGACGCCCAGCGGCAGGGCTCACCAAGGCCAATCGCCGGTCACGCCATCCCGCGCTGCGCAGAAACGAGTGTGTTCTTGAGCAACATGGCGATCGTCATCGGTCCCACACCACCAGGGACAGGCGTGATCGCCGAGGCCACCTGTTTGACCTCGTCGAACGCCACATCCCCAGCCAGGCGATAGCCACGGGCTCTCGTTGGGTCATCCACGCGATTGACGCCCACGTCAATGACCACTGCGCCGGGCTTCACCATCTCGCCGGTGATCATCTCCGGCCGGCCGATCGCGGCGATCAGCACGTCGGCCTGGCGCGTGTAATCGCCCAGGGGGCGCGAGCGCGAATGGCAGATCGTCACCGTCGCGTTGCGGTGTATCAACAGGAGAGCGACCGGGAGGCCCACGATGTTGCTCCGCCCGACAACGACGGCGCGCGCTCCCTCCAGTTGTACGCCGGTGCGGTCGAGCAGTTCCAGGATTCCGTGCGGTGTGCAGGGGATGAACAGCGGATCGCGCTCCTTCATCGCCAGCCGGCCGATGTTGACCGGGTGAAAGCCGTCCACGTCCTTGGATAGATCAATCGTGCCGAGGATCGCCTCTTCATCCAGGTGATCGGGCAACGGTAGTTGGACGAGTACACCGTGGACACCGGGGTCCGCGTTGAGTTCGCGCACCAGCGACTCGACCTCAGTCTGGGTCGAGTCGGCCGGCAGGATCTTGCGGATGGAGCGCATACCGGCCTCCTCACAGGCTCGCCTCTTCATCCGCACGTACGTCTGGGAAGCCGGGTCTTCGCCGACCAGCACGGTGGCCAGGCCCGGTATCCGGCCGGTCGTACGTTGCATCTCTTGCACGTTCTCAGCCACCTCGCGGCGCACGTCCGCCGCAATCGCCGCACCGTCAATTAGCTTTGCACTCAATGTTGACCTCCTCTGGCACAGTCTTTCGTCTTGAGCTTCCGGTTTCGAGTTTTCGGGTGCGTGCGGTAGAGCCGCAGCGCTCGCCGCCGCACACCGCGCGTTCCCGTTCAGGCCATGGCTACCATCCGGCGCGCGATACCGTTGTGCTGGGCAACCAGCGATTCCATGTCTAGCCCGGGGATTTGGCCGTTCTCCACAACCACACGCCCGTTGATGACGGACCAGGTGACTCGTGGCGGTGTACAGAGCAGCAGCGCTCCGACCGGATCGTGGACGGCCGCCCCGGCGTATGGCAACGTGTTGAGGTCGACTGCGATGAAATCGGCGGCTTGGCCGGGGGCCAATGAGCCAATGTCCGCACGTCCCAGCACGGCTGCGCCACCCAGCGTCGCGAGGTCCAGCACCTGTTGCACGGTGATGGCGTCTGCTCCGCCGAGCACGCGATGCAGGAGCAGGGCCTGCCGGGCATCGGCCAGCAGGTGCGAGGAATCGTTACTGGCGCTGCCGTCCACAGCCAGGCCAACCTTCACGCCGCGCGAGCGCATGGCCGGCACTGGCGCGATGCCTGAACCCAACCGCATGTTCGATGCAGGGCAGTGCGCCACGCCCGTTCCGGTCTCTGCCAGCCGGCGAATCTCGTCGTCGTTCACGTGCACGACATGAGCGAACCAGACATCCGGGCCGAGCCACCCCAGGTCGTCCATGTACGCCACAGGACGGCAACCGAATCGATCCAGGCAGAATTGCTCCTCGTCCCTCGTTTCGGCTACGTGGGTGTGCAAGGCGACGCCATCGTAGCGGCGGGCCAGGTCGGCTGTGTCCCGCATCAGTGATGGGGTGACCGAGAAGGGGGAGCACGGTGCCAGGCCGATACGCCGCATGGCGTACGGTCCGGGATCGTGGAATCGTTCGATGACGCGCTCGCAGTCGGCCAGGATCGTGTCCTCGTCCTGGACGACGCGGTCCGGCGGCAAGCCGCCCTGCGACTGGCCGAGCGACATGCTGCCGCGCGTCGCGTGAAAGCGGATGCCCAACTGCTCGGCGGCCCGAATCTCGGCATCCAGGGTAGAGTCGTTGGGAAACAGGTAGAGATGGTCGCTGGTTGTCGTGCAGCCGGAAAGCAGCAACTCGGCGCCACCAATCAGGGTGCTGACGTAGACTGCCTCGTCGGTCAACTCGCCCCAGATTGGGTACAACGCCCTCAGCCAGTCGAAGAGCGGCGCGTTCTGCGCCGCAGGCAGGGCGCGAGTCAGCGTCTGGTACAGGTGATGATGGGTGTTGATTAGACCGGGCAGGACAAGCATGTCGCGCCCATCCAGCACGCGGTCGGCGTCGGCCGGCAGGGTTTCCGTCGGGCCGATCTGCTCGATGACGCCATCGCGCACGAATACGCCGCCGTCTCGTATCTGGCGTCGGGCCTCATCTTGGGTTACGACCAATTCAGTGTTCCGTAACAGGAGTGTGGCCATTCTCCTCCAATGTCCACGAGTGCAACTGTACACCGCCAGGGATTAGGGCAACGTCGAGCGACGCAGTACGCAACACGCAACTCGAACCCCGCAAAGCACCGCGCCTGGCGCCTGACGACTGGCTACTGTTCTCACAACAGCCGCTCCATTCTATCATCGTTTGCTCTTGGTGTCAACACGCACCCGTTGTGCGACGGCAGCCAGGTTGGGCCCTGGCCGCTCGAAGCCTTGCTTCATGAGCCAGCGTGCTGAGCCCGTCACGCTCCGTGGGGTCCCGGCTTTTTCGGGCGGGAGGATTGTTGCCGGGTCACACCAGTGGCCAGGGATAGGGCCGGCCGGGGGCAGGTGGGGGGAACCGCTCGTGAGTCAGCAACTGTTCCGTGCGTTGACGGAGCGCCGCAATCTCGGCTGCGGACAGCAGCGGGGCTAGTGTGGCGGTAAGCCGGCTGCGTGGCCGGAGCTGTTCGCGGAATCGGTCAAGATCGACGCGCAGGCCATCGGGGATGACCTCACCTACGTAGTCCCAGATGACGGTGCGCAGCTTGGGCTGTGTGTGGAAACAGATGCCGTGGTCAATCAGCCAGATGCGGCCATCGAATCCAAGAAGGCAATGGCCTGCTTTCCGGTCTGCGTTGTTGATCAGTATGTCAAACAGGGCCACGCGCTGGAACTCATCGGGGTACGTTTCGCGCAGCGTGAAGTAATTCGCCTCCGGATCGGCGGGCACAAACCACTGAAATGAGCCCAGACCGTGGGGACCATCACGCAGCACCGTTGGCGGAACGAAATCCCAGCCAAGTGCCTTGCTCATCAAATAGGCGGCGGTTTCGCGGTGGCAGAGGGTGCCTTCTGGGAAATCCCAGAGGGGGCGCTCTCCTCGCTGGGGCTTGTAGGCAGCCCGGCAAGAGAAACCGTTGGTCTGTACGACGGCCAGGAACACGTAGTTTGAACTCCACGGCAACAGGCCCTCGGCAGACACGTCCCCGGTAGACAATGCCGCGGCGATCCGGTCCAGGAACTCGGCGTGTTCGGTCGACTTCCCTTCAGGCGCGGGCAGGATCGGTGGGCGGTCAGTTGCGGACATGGCCGCTAGTCGGTGGGCCAGGGTCTTTCATGACCGTTGCCCGACGGGCAGAAATGCCCTTCTGGATCTATTGGCTGCCCACAGAGCGAACAGATCGGCCGCCCCGCACTCACCACCCCCAACGCACTTTCGCAAAAAGCACGCACTTGAGGTCGGTTCACCCAGAAGCGGACATAGCCCGGTTTACTTTCCTCCGGATCTGGCAGGAGCTCCTGGGCATGGATGACGATCTGGTCGCTGTCTCTGTCGTATCCGAGGCCAATCTGGCCGATGCGAAACAGGGGGTCAAGAGGAAGCAACAGATTCGTGCTGACCGGAGCTTCATCCACCGACTCTGTCTCCTCGGAGAGTCGGTCTAGCAGTTGCCCCAGGGCCAGGGCCAGGGCGCTGGCCTGTTCCTTCTCAAGAATCAGGGAGACGACCTCTGCGCCTTGACTACCCTGAAGAAAGAATGTCCGATCGCCGGGTGGTCCCACTGTCCCAACCGTCAGGAACGTCGTCGGCCTCAACTCGATTATGATTGGCTCAGTCATGTGAGGAGCCTTCCTCTTTCTGGGGATCTTCTGTCTCCGGAATCTCTGGACGTCCAGAAAGGTGCGCGGTGTCGTTCAGCGCGAAAAGGTGCGGTGCAAAGTGTCCATTCTGCAGAACGGTCAAGGATGCCGGAGCAATGACCAACCGCTGATAAAGGTCTATGGGCAGACCCACGTAATGTGCTACGGCCAGCTTGATGACATCAGCATGAGCCACCACTGCAACAGCCCCCTTTGGAAACGCCTCGGAGAGGCGCTCTAGGGCGGCGATGACGCGAGCCTGCACCTCAAAGATCGCCTCGCCACCGGGGAAGCGGGCGTTACCGGGATGCACCATGATCTGTTTCCACAGGTCAGTCTCGGCCAACTCCTTCAAGGGCTGTCCTGTCCAATCTCCGTACCGAACCTCGCCGAGATCCGGCCACGTTTCCACCTCCAGGTCGTGGTGTTTCGCGATAGCTTGTGCCGTTTCGATAGCCCGTTCCAGAGGGCTGGACACGACAGCCGCCAGCGGCACGTCTTCCAGCCGGCGGCCCAGTTTCTCTGCCTGCCGAACGCCCTCTGCGCTCAAGTGTACGCCGGGGGTCCATCCGGCCAGGCGTTGCTCCTTGACGTAGTCGTTCAGGGCATGACGTATGAGGAGCAGCCGGGTCACAATTCCTCCCAGGCACTCATACTATCCAGCGTCTTCTTCTCCTGCGCGGTAAGATGCAAGCCGATGACTCCCAAGTTGTCCCGAAGCTGGTCCACGTTGTTCGCGCCGATGATGATACTGGTGATGGTCGGGTTCTCCAGTACCCAGGCCAAGGCCACCTGGGCCACCGTCTTATGGTGGTCCGCGGCCACCTCACCCAGTCTGTCAAGGATGTCATGGTTACGCTCGGTGAAGTAGGCCTGAACGCGCGGACTTTTCTGGCCTCGGCTGTTCGGCGGGGCCGGTTCACCACGACGATACTTCCCTGTGAGGAAGCCTCCGGCAAGCGGGCTGTAGGCGATCACGCCGATCTGCTGGTCCTGGCAAAGTGGCATCAACTCCCGCTCAAATTCTGCGCGATGGACGAGATTATAGTGGGGCTGCAACGATTCGTAACGGGCCATGCCGAGCTTATCGCTGATCCAAAGAGCCTTGCAGAGTTTCCAGGCCGGGTGGTTGGAGCAGCCGATGTAACGAACCTTGCCCTGGTGGATCAGGGAGTCGAGCGCTGAGAGCGATTCTTCCATCGGGGTATCGTCGTCGAACCAGTGGGTCTGATACAGGTCAATATAGTCGGTACCCAAACGCTGCAGACTCTCCTCGACAGCACGCATGATGTGTACGCGTGACAACCCTTCATCATTTGGGCCATCGCCCATCGGGCCACGGACCTTGGTGGCCAATACCACCTGATGGCGCTTTCCCGTTCGCCGAAACCACTCGCCGATGATCTCCTCCGAAGCCCCGGCATGAGTAGCCCATCGCGCGTAGACATCGGCCGTGTCGAAGAAATTGCACCCGGCCTCCACCGCGGCATCCATAATCGCAAACGCTGTTTCCTTGTCGGCGGTCCAGCCAAATGTCATCGCACCCAAACAGATTCCGGAAACCCGCAGGCCCGTGCGTCCCAAGTTCTTATACTTCACAATGCCTCCCCATGTCCGGTTTGCGCGACTGGCGTATTCCGCAAGTGCCGCGTTCACCAATTATAGCACCAGCAGCGATTTGCGTCAACCGGCCCCGTTGGCCTCCCTCATGCCTTGCTACTCAGCCGGCTGGTGGAAGACCTGCGTACCCTGCCTGGCTCATGCAGAAGCGGGCCAGCTCGAACCGGATCGTCAGCCGGTGAATCTGGCAGCCGTTGTGTACGACCTGTTCGACGGCCTGCGTGTGCAGGCCGAGGAAAAAGGCGTAACGCTCCGTGCCGATGTGCCTGACCACCTGCCCCCTGCCGATGCCGACCCCCAACGGCTGCGCCAGATTCTGCTCAACCTGCTGTCAAACGCCCTGCACCACACGCCATCCGGCGGCGAGGTCAGTATTCAGTCGTCAGCCATCAGTCGTCAGAAGCCTGTCGCCAGTTCGAATCGGGCGACCGGCTGGCTGCTGGCAACTGGCTACGGATTGCGGTCACAGACACGGGTTCCGGTATCCCGGCCGAGGATCTGCCGCACATCTTCGACCGCTTCTACCGGGGAGACAAATCGCGCAGCCGGCGATCGGGCTGCGCCGGCCTGGGACTGACCATTGCCTGGCAACTGGTGGAGGCCCACGGCGGGCGCATCTGGGCGGAGAGTGCCGGCGCCGGTCAAGGCAGCGCCATCACCTTCAAGCTGCCCTACGCTTCCTGACGCGGAGAACCTTCACCAAACCTTCATAAACCCTTCATACTCCTGTCATCGTTATCGGCTATACTCACAGGCAGTTGAGCAACCGAGTCATGCAAACGCAATGAGGTTGGGAAGAGTTTTCGGAGCCTGCTACGTATCATCTCAATAACTTGGGGAACGCCTCCCGGCCCCGCCCCCCT
>CAZDTE010000009.1:11493-43615 GCA_964508275.1 uncultured Ardenticatenales bacterium | reverse complement strand
CAAATCATTGGAGTATCTGTGTTTATCCTGCAAATCTGTGTCCGATTATTCTTTCTCCGACAAGCTGCTAGAAAGGAAGGACGATGAGTGAAGAGGTGGTGTACGTTTCGAATGTTCGTATCGAGCGGGTGAAAGGCCCCTTGCGTCACGCCTACCTGCCGGAGGTGGAGGAGCCGGTGCGATTTGGCGTGCACTCGGCAGTGGCCGAGCATTACGGTGTTGATCCGGCGGTTCACAAACCGCAAGCAACCACGCTTGATTACGTGGTGGCTTCAGCCGGCGGCTGACTGACGGGAACCTTCGGAGGCGCGCTGGAGGCGCGCGGGGTCCCGGCAGGCGACCGGCGGCTGATCGCTCAGGTCAGGGGGGAGATCGAAAAGGATGGTAACGTCCTGGTGATCAAGCGAATCCACGTGCAGTATCACCTAAAGCTGGATGCCGCGAAGCGAGAGGTGGCGGAACGAGTACACGGGTTCCATGCCGATTTCTGTCCGGTGGCTCGCACCATCAGCGGGTGTGTGGAGATCACCACGTCGTTGGAAATGGAGGACGGATAACGCAGCGTTGATTGTGCCCTCGCGGCGCGCACCACGTTTGTTCTCATTCCTGGTGGTACGCACGCGCTCGTGATGCCTGCTCTACCAGCCGGTTGCTGCTCTGACGCAGGGCACTTTCTGCGTCCAGGTTGTGTTGGCCGGCCCACTGCACAACTGCCAGGAGGAAATCACCGAACAGGGCTTCGCTGGCTGAGACCTTCTCGTGCGCCGTCGTGGGGCGGTCTGTCAGGGGAGCCAGCGCGTTGGCCCAGCGATCCTGCAGCGGATCGCCATCCCATCCGAGGCGCAGCGCCTTGCCGACGATCTTTTGGGCGCGAGCCAACGCCGGCAGCGTAGGAGGAATGCTGGCGAACGGCCGAGAGCGCCGGTCCTCCTTCCCGGCTTCATCGGCCTTGATATCCTCCCAGTTCCTTATCACCTCCGCAGAATTGGCCACGCGCACATCCCCAAAAACGTGTGGGTGACGGTTGACGATCTTCGCGCGTACGTCCGCGAGCACGTCGGACAGGTTGAAGACGCTGCCTTCGCTGGCCATCTGGGCGTGCATGACGATCTGCATCAGCAAGTCGCCCAGCTCCTCCCGCAAGTCGCTCATGTCTTCGCGATCCAACGCGCTGAGCACCTCGTGCGTCTCCTCGAGCAACGTCGTGCGCAACGACCGGTGGGTCTGCTCGCGATCCCAAGGACAACCATCAGGAGCTCGCAGCCGGGCGATCACATCGGCGAAGGCGGCCAACGAGTGCTCGCCCGGCCGGGGCGGGATGAACAGCGACGTGAGGTGGTCGATCCAGGGCTGCCGGTCGATCTCGTAGAGCGGCAGATCCACGACGTGCATTTCCTTCGTGCCAGCTGCTCGTATCAAGCGTGTCGGGTGATCGTCCGGATAGATGGCCATCAGTGTCAACTTCACCTCGCCGGCCACCAGGCGGCTGTACAATTGGGCCACCAGGGCCGGCCGGTCAGGGTCGAGCGAGGGATACAGGCGGGCTGCCAGGTCCGTGGCGTCGGCGACCTGCAAGCCGCAGTCCAGCGCGTCCACACCGACCGCCGCCAGGACCGGCTCAATGAAGCTCAGTCCCTCAACGATGCGCAGCGGCAAGCCTTCTTGGGCGGCGACAGTGCGAATCTGGGTCACCGAGGCTTCGCCGATGGCCGGATGTCCCGGCACCGCGTAGATGACCCCCTGTTCGCGCCGGCCCAGCGCGATGACCTGCGCGGCAATATCCTGGTAAAGTGCAGCGAAGCTGTCGTGCGCGGCGTACAGATCGTCAAAACTCTCCACTTTCGCCTTTCCGGATAGCGTTGCGACGGTCGGGTGTCGCCGGGTGCGTACCCAAACCTCCCCCGCTGCCTCCAGGGTATGAAAAGCCTCAACGGTTAGCAGGTCAGGCATTCCCGGACCCAAGCCAACGATGGTGATCCCCTTACTCATGCGATTCTTCCTTTCCACTCGACCGGTTGAACGTGCGCGGCTGTCAACGATCCATTATATCCCAAGGGGGCCGGATCGCCAAACTGGCCCGGTGTGCGCAGGCACAACGCCCCACCTCTTTTCCCCCTTCTCTCCCCGCTAGTGGGTGAAGGGGGCCAGGGGAGAGATACGCCACCGTCGCCGATCGGTTTTTGTATCCGCCTCTGGATTATGGTATAATGTGGGCAGGCACAGCGATTGGCAAACATTGTTGGAACGGTTCCTGCCGCGCACGCTCAGGATCGCAAAGGAGTCGGCACATGATTGAAGTAAGCATTGATAGTATTCGTGTAAGCCTGATCTCGCAGCACCGCGTGATTGTGTTGAAAGACGACGAAACGAGTCGCTTCCTGCCAATCTGGATCGGGCCCTCTGAGGCCGACGCGATAACAATCACCCTCCAGGGAATTCGAGTGGCGCGTCCCCTGACTCACGATCTGGCCTGCAACCTCATCGAAGCCCTGGGCGCCACGGTCTCCCATGTCGTAGTGAGCGACCTGCGCGACGATACGTTTTATGCCGGCCTGGTGCTCGACGTGAACGGACACCCTTTGGAGGTGGACGCGCGGCCCAGCGATGCTATGGCCCTAGCCGTCAGGGTGGGGGTTCCCATTTTCGTGTCTGAGCACGTGCTAGACGCGGCGGGAATCGTGCAGGAGGCCGGTGAAGCGCTGCCCTCCGATGAGGACGAGGAAGCACTCTCTCCGTTCAAGGATTTCGTTGAATCCCTGGACATCGATGATCTGGAGGACGAATAGAGCACAACATGCCATCCGTAGAGCGACCCGTCCCCAAAAACATCGAAGCAGAAGAGGCCACGCTGGGCTCGATCCTGATCGATCGAGATGCCATCACCCAGGTGTCTTCGTTCTTGCGCCCCCAGGACTTCTATCGCGAGAAGCATCGCTGGACATTCGAAGCGATGCTCTCCCTTCAAGACCGTGCCGAGCCAATCGATTACCTCACCCTGTGTGATGAGCTAGAACGGATCGAGCGCCTGGAAGCGGTGGGGGGCTCGGCGTCCGTTGCCGATCTGCTCAACGTGGTCCCCACGGCCGTACACGCCGAGTACTACGCGCACATCGTAGAGCGCACGTCTCTGCTGCGCAAACTCATTGACGCGGCCGGACAGATCGCGCGTCTGGCCTACGAAAAGCAGGAAGCCAACGTTTCCGAGACGATCGATCAGGCCGAACAAATCCTCTTCGCCGTGTCCCAGCATCGTCTTTCCCCGGCGCTCATTCCCCTGCGTGAAGTGCTGAGAGCGTATTACGAACACATCGGCTATCTGGTTGCTCACAAGGGTGAGTTCACCGGCGTTCCTACCGGTTACTACGATCTTGACAAACTGCTCGGCGGGTTGCAAGGCGGCGATCTCATCATTGTGGCCGCGCGGCCGTCCGTTGGCAAGACCAGCCTGGCCCTGAACATCGCCGAAAACGTGGGTGTCAAACACGGAGGCAAGGTTGCTCTCTTCAGCCTGGAGATGAGTGCAGAGCAAGTGGCACAACGACTCGTCTCCAGCCAGACCGGCATCGACTCACAGCGCCTGCGGCTGGGTCAAATCAGCGATGCGGAACTGGAACGGGTGATACACGCTGTAGGCATCTTGAGCGAAACGGCCATCTTCGTGGACGAGACGCCGGCTGTGTCCCCCATGGAAGTCCGCACCAAAGCCCGCCGCCTGGACAGTGAACATCGGCTGGACCTGATCATCGTGGACTACTTGCAGCTCATGCGCTCTGGAACCCGCGTTGAGAACCGGGTGCAGGAGATCAGCTACATCTCCCGCGCCCTGAAATCACTGGCCCGCGAACTCAAGGTGCCGGTCATCGCCCTTTCCCAGCTCTCGCGAGAGCTGGAGCGTCGCAAGGAAAAGACCCCCATGCTGTCGGACTTACGGGAGTCCGGTTCCATCGAGCAAGATGCCGACGTGGTTATGTTCATCTACCGCGAAGAAGTACACAATGAAGAAACTGACCGCCGGGGCATCGCCGACATCATCGTCGCCAAACACCGCAATGGGCCGACCGGCAGCATACCGCTGCGCTTCATCAAGGAACTGGCGAAGTTTGTCAACCTGGAAACAATCCACGACGAGGCGGGACCGGAGTCCAGCATGAGCGTGGATTTCTAACCGTGGAGACGTTCGCCGGATTTCCTCCCGGGAGAGTGCAGCAAACGCCGTTGCCGGATCTGTTCTTCAGCCAGGTACTTCCCGAAATCGACGACCTGGCGGAACTGAAGTTGACCTTACACGTGTTCTGGCGACTGTTCCGCCAATCGGGCGAGCCGCGATTTCTGGACCGTGCTGCACTCGAACGGGACACCGTCCTTTTGCACAGCCTGCGAGTGCCGGGCCGCGTGCCCACCGACGTCCTCCAGGAAGCACTGGAGCGGGCCGTTGCCCGTGGAACGCTGCTGGCCTTGCCCGTGCTGATCGCGGGGGGTGAAGAAAGAACGTGGTACTTCCCAAACACAGACCGGGGCCGGCGGGCGATTGCTCGGCTGCAGGCCGGCACGCTGACGGTGGAGGACGTGGCGATTCCACAGGCGGTCGAGCCCCGTCCGATGGAGCGGCCAAACATTTTCGCCCTGTATGAACAGAACATCGGCACGCTGCAACCGTTGATCGCCGAAGAACTGCGAGAAGCCGAACAGACCTACCCGCAACAGTGGATTGAGTCGGCCTTCCGGATCGCTGCCAGGCGCAACGTCCGCACCTGGCGCTACATCCAGGCCATCCTGGAGCGCTGGGCCAGCAAGGGAAAAGATGATGGAGAAGATCGGCGAGATACTGAAGAGGAGCAACGGCGTCGCCTCGAACGACAGTTCCGCGAAGCAATGGAGTGAAGAAGTCGTGACCGACGCCTGCCCCGCCTGCAAAGGCGCTGGCTTCGTGCGCCGCGATGTGCCGATCGGCCATCCGGACTTTGGCCGTCCGATCCCCTGCAGTTGCCAGCAGGCCGCCAAGGAGCACGCGCGCAAGGAAAGGCTGTCGCGGTTGAGCAACCTCGGCCCCCTTTCGCGCATGACGTTCGAGACATTTAAACCCGATGGCTACGGCCTGCGTGCCGCACCTCGCCGTAGCCTGCAAATTGCCTACCAGACGGCGCAGCAATTCGCCAACAACCCCGACGGCTGGCTCGTGATGGTCGGCGGCTACGGCTGCGGAAAGACGCACCTCGCCGCGGCGATAGCCAACACTTGCCTGGAGCGCGGAGATGCCGTCCTCTTCGTTGTCGTTCCCGACTTGCTGGATCACCTGCGCGCTGCCTTCTCCCCCGATAGTGCCACATCCTACGATCAGCGCTTTGAAGAAGTTCGAGACGCGAGGGTCTTGATTCTCGATGACTTGGGTACTCAGAACGCAACCCCCTGGGCCCAGGAGAAGCTGTTCCAGATCTTGAACCATCGCTACAACGCGCAGTTGCCGACTGTGATCACCACCAACAACGAGTGGGAGGAGATAGACGTCCGCATCCGCTCCCGCATGGTAGACCCGCACCTCTCATCGATTGTCACCATCCAGGCTCCAGATTTCCGGCGCGTCGGTGTGGACGATGACAAAGGCAGCCTCAGCAGCCTGCCGCTCCTGAATCGCATGACGTTCGATACCTTCAGCCTGCGCACCGACGAACTCTCGGCGACGCTGGCCGAAGACTTGAAGCGTGCCGTACAAATCACCCGGAAGTTCGCCGCCGATCCGGTCGGCTGGCTCGTCTTCACCGGCGATTTTGGATGTGGCAAAACACACCTGGCCGCGGCCATCGCGAACTACCGGGTGCACGAAGGGGAGCAGCCGCTGTTCGTGGTGGTCCCAGATTTACTGGACTACCTGCGGGCATCGTTCGGGCCCCAGAGCGCGATCTCGTATGACAAGCGCTTCGACATGATCCGCAACGCCACCCTCCTCGTGCTTGACGACCTGGGCACCCAAAGTGCCACCCCCTGGGCCCGGGAAAAGCTCTACCAAATCTTCAACCACCGGTATAACGCCCAATTGCCAACCGTGATCACCATGAATCAAATCGAGGGCACCGACGCACGATTGATGGCCCGTATGTTGGAGATGCAGAGCCTGGGCCGGGGCACCATTCGCCACATCAAGGCACCGACCTATCGCGGTCCGGGTAGACAGAAACGGCCCGCTTCGAGCAGCCGTACCGGTCGTCGCCGTTCAGGCCGCAAATGATGCAACGTGGCGAAACCTGACACCCGTAATCTGAGCCTTGACACCATAATCGGCACGCTGCTCTCCATTCTCTTGCCAGCGCTCTTCTTCTGGCAATTGTGGACGCCCACCCTGGCCGACCGTCGCGCAATCGTGACCGGCGACTTCACACACCAGTACTACCCCCTGCGCGCCTTCGCCGCCCGGCAGTTGGCCACCGGACACCTGCCGCTCTGGAACCCCCACATCTATGGCGGGCAACCCGGCCTGGCCGATCCGCAGATGGCCGTCTTGTACCCCCCGAATCTGCTCACGGCTCTGCTCCTCGGCAACCGCTTTTCGCTGTACATCCTCGAGTGGCAGGTCATTTTCCACTTCATGCTGGCGAGCCTGTTCATGTTTTGGTTTGTCCGCCGGCGAACGGGCCATCTTCTCCCCGGCCTGATCGCGGCCTTCGCCTTCACCTTCGGTGGCTATCTCACCTCCTTTCCGGTCCAGCAGGTGACGATCCTGGAAACGGCAGTTTGGCTGCCGCTGATCCTCCTGTTCCTGGATTGGGGGCTGGACGGGGAATCTCGTGGGCAGGTTGCCGTCGGGGCGATCGCGGCCGGGTTGGCGCTGGCCATAGCGATCCTGGCGGGCCACCCACAGACCGCGCTCTACCTGTTCTACGTGGCGGCGGTGTTCGCACTATGGCGATGGTACCGCAAGGTGACGGCCGGCGACCGCGCGACGTTCGCCGGCCGCGCTGCCGATGCGCTCCGTGCCTACGGAGCGCTGTTGCTCTTCCCTCTGGTTGCCCTGGGCGCGGCGGCTGGGCAACTGCTGCCAACCGTCGAGTTCATCGCCCTCTCTTCGCGCCAGGCCGCGAACTACACCTTCGCATCGCCGGGCCTGGCGTGGCATGAACTCACGGTGGCCCTGCTTCCAAACTTCTTCGGCGGATCGCCGCTGTACGCCGGCATCGTGACCCTGGCCTTGGCCGGTTTGGCGTTGCTGGCCACGCAGAGCGGCCGGGAGCGCTGGCTGTGGGCGGGACTGGCTCTCGGTTCACTGATGCTCGCCCTCGGCGGCAACAGCTTCCTATACGGACTGTTCTACCTTGGCGTCCCGGGGTTCGCCAGAGTACGGGATCAAGAGCGCGTGCTACTCGTTTTCTCCTTCGCGGTCGCCATGCTGGCCGGCATGGCTGCCGCTGCCCTGCTCGACTGCCGCCGGGGGCTGGGTCGCCGGCTGCGCCTCCTGCACCGATGGTGGGGCAGGGCGTGGCTGCTGGGATTGCTGCCGGCGGGTTACCTGTACGTGTTGCGCGCACGGGCGTTGGCCGGCGCCGGCGGCGATGCCGGCGTGCTGGAAGGCTTCCTCGACCGCTACCTTTACTTGCTGGTTCTGGGTGCGCTGGTGTGGGCGAGCTTGTGGGGACTGCGGCGGTCGCGGAACACGCGTCACCTGCTCACCCTGCTGGCCTTGTTGCTCCTCTTTGACCTGTTCTCGGTGAACTGGCGCTACAACCTGGGCCAGAAATCGCCGCCCGACGTCTTTCCACCTTCGGCAGCGGTGGCCTGGCTCCAGGGCCATGGCGGCGACGGACGCGTGGCCAGCGCCGGCACGCTGGAGGCAGGCGACAACGCTGGCCTGATCTACGACTGGGAGGACACCACCGGCAACGACCCGCTGCGCCTGTGGCAAACCGTCCAGTTTGCCCGCAACGTCGGCACATGGCAGCGCTGGCAACTGTGGCACGTCGCCTTCGTCGTCTCCCGCAAGCCGATGCACGACGACGGCCTCTCGTTCCGCTTCAACGACGACCGGGTCGCGATCTACGCCCTGGATGATCCCTTCCCTCGCGCCTGGCTAACGCGCTCCGTTTCGGTGGCCGAGAACGACTCCGCCGCGTGGGACGCGCTGAACGATCCGCAGGTTGACCTGCGCCGCACAGCCGTTATCGGCAGAGAGGATGCCCAACTGGCGGTCGGCCTGGAGGGAGAACGCGCACCGGAGGTCGGCCGTGTCACCGTACGCGGGAGTGAAGGAGACCGGCTGGGTCTGGACGTGGAGGCGGTCGGCGATGCGCTGCTCGTCATCAGCCAGGTTTACTACCCCGGCTGGGTTGCTCGTGTGGACGGTGAGGAGACGCCGCTGTTCCGCGTGGATGGCCTGCTCCAGGGGGTGGCCGTGCCCGCCGGCACCCATCAGGTGGAGATCCGGTTCCGTCCGCTGTCGTTCCGGCTAGGCCTGGCCATCAGCGGGCTGACGCTCCTGTTCTGCGCAATCGTTCTCCTGCTGCGGGCCACAAAACTCTGACGGACACCCCTTGGCAACCAGTGCTTGCCTTTTCGAAAAACCCGTGCTATACTCGGGCAAAGCGAGTGTAGCGAACCCCGTCTCGTAAATAAGGAGCTTTCATGCGACCCGTAGAAGAACAATTGGCTATCCTGATGCGTGGTGCAGATTATGGCGATGACCGGACCTACGAGAGGATGAGAGCCGAGCTGCGTGACCGCCTCTCTGAAGGCCGCCCGCTGCGCGTGTACTGCGGCTACGACCCCACGGCCACCGATCTGACGCTGGGCCACTCGGTTACCATGCGGAAGCTACGGCAGTTCCAAGACCTTGGCCACCACGCCATATTCCTGATCGGCACCTTCACCGGTTTGATCGGCGATCCCAGCGACAAGGACTCGGCGAGGCCGCAGCAAACACTGGATGATGCGATGGCGAAAGCCAAGACCTACACCGACCAGGCGTTTCGCATCCTCGACCGTGATCGCACGGAAGTCCGCTACAATCATGAGTGGCTCGCCGGCCTGACGTTCCAGGACGTGATCGAGTTGGCGTCCCATTTCACGGTGCAACAGTTCCTAACGCGAGATAATTTCGCCAAACGGTTCGGTGAGGGCAACGCGATCTGGCTGCACGAGTTCTTCTATGCCCTCATGCAGGCCTATGATGCGAAAGCGTTGGAGACCGACGTGCAGCTTGGCGGCACCGAACAACTCTTCAACCTGATGGCCGGCCGCAAGCTGCAACGGGCCTTTGGCCAGCGTCCGCAGATTCCGCTGACGTTGCCGATCTTGGTCGGTACTGACGGCACGATGCGCATGTCCAAGAGCCAGGGCAACTACATTGGGCTGGCCGCTCCACCTGAAGAGATATTCGGGAAGATCATGAGCTTGCCGGACCACGCCATGCGCAACTATTTCCTGCTGCTTTCCAGCTTTAGCCCTGGGCAGATCGCCGAGATCGAAGAGCAGGTCGCGGCGGGCACGCTGAATCCGATGGACGCGAAGATCATGCTCGCTCACGACATCGTGACCGTCTACCGCGGTGAGAAAGCGGCCGACCAGGCGGAAGTCTACTTCCGACAGGTGCATCAAAAACGTCAACTTCCCCAGGACATGCCCACTCATCGCCTTGATCAAGCCGAGAACATCGTGGACCTGATCCACGAGATCGGCCTGACCTCCAGCAAGGGGGAGGCTCGCCGCCTGATCAAGCAGGGCGGCGTGCGGTTGGATGGCATGCCTGTGGGCAGCAACGACCTGATCGTCGAACCCGATCGCGAGTGCGTCCTTCGGGTGGGAAAGCGACAGTTCGTGCGCTTGCTGCCAGGTCGCTAGATTGCGAGCGCGAGAGAGAAACCGATGAGCAAGAAGGTCATTGGAATCGTTGCCGGCCTCCTCGTGGTCGTGCTGATCGGTGCGTGTGCCCTGGCGGCCATCGCCGGCATCGCCCTGTCGGGTAATCGCCTGCCGGGCCGAAGCGGCATCGCCGTGATCTACGTGCAAGGCGTCATCGTTTCCGGCGACAGGCCAAGCGGTGCGTTGACTGCTTCCGGCCAGGCGTACTCGGACGAAATCGTGCGCTTCCTGCGGGAGGCCGAGGCGAATCGCGATGTACGCGCCATCGTCATGCGCGTGGACAGTCCGGGGGGCGGGGTCGTCGCCTCCGACGAGATCTACCAGGCCATGCGCCAGGTGAGCAAACCGATCGTGGTTTCGATGGGGACGCTGGCCGCTTCCGGCGGCTACTTCATCTCCTGCGCGGCCAGAGAAATCGTGGCCAACCCGAACACGCTGACCGGCAGCATCGGCGTGATCACCGTTCTGCCCAACGTTCAGGGGCTGCTCGACAAGTTGGGCATCAAGATGATCGTTCTGGCCAGCGGGCCACACAAAGAGGGGGGCACGTTTCGGGAGTTCACCGAGGAGGACCGGGCCATCTGGGACGCTCTGATCCAGGAAACGTATGCCAATTTCGTGGCCGTCGTCGTCGAGGGCCGGGACATGGACGAGGCTCGGGTCCGGGAGTTGGCCGACGGTCGCGTCTACACCGGTGAGCAGGCCCAGGCACTTGGGCTGGTGGACCACCTGGGCAACATGGACATGGCTGTGGAACGGGCCGCCGCGCTGGCCGGCATCCGTGGGACGCTGCGCCTGATCCCGTATCGCCCCGAACCGACCTTTTTCGAAGCCTTGTTCGGTGCGGCGATCCAGCGCTCTCCGGCGGAGGACCTGGCCGAACGCCTCGGGCTCAGCGATCCGTTCACGATGCAGTATCTTTTCCTGGGTGGACGCTGAAGACAGCGTCGATTCCCGCCCGCTGCTACACCGACGCGTGGAACGATTGCCCGGTGTCTGGCGTCTCTCCACCAAAGCCAATGGTCAGTGATCGGCGATCGGTGATCGCCACACACGAGGTGCTCAGATGGACAGAATCGCGCTCTTCCTACTCTTGTTGGCCGGAACGATGATCGTCGGTGCGTGCGCCCCGGCCAGTACGCCGATGCCCACACCGACCAAGGCACCGCCCGCACCATCGCCCACGGCTGCTCCCCAGCCGGTGCGCTTTGCCCCCTACGAACCGGTGACGGTCGACGTACAGCCGGCCGTGCCGCCGTATTCGTTTGACCTTCGTGACCTCGGAAACCAACGGGCGCTCGGCATCTTGGACTCGGGCGCTCTGGAGGCTTTGGAAGCGAACGGGTTTGTCATCGTGCCGCTTCCGGCAGACCAAATCTACACGATCTACAAGCGGGCTACGGATCGGGGCGAGCCGGTGTTCGTGACCGCCGACGCGATGCTGCACACGTTCCACATCCTCTACGACTATGCGCTGCGCTCCGCCGAGATCGAGCACTTTGTTTCGGATTTGCAGGCGCTGGACCAGGCGCTGCTCGAGGCGTCCCTGGCGCAAGCGTCAGCGACCAGCGGCCCAGCCCAGGAGGCGGCGCGGCAAAACGTCGCCTACCTGGCCGTTGCGCTGGCCTTGCTCGATCCGGCCTACCGCCCACCTGCCGAGGTCGCGGACACCGTAGCCAAAGAACTCACCCTCATCCAACGGCATAGCGGGTTTGCCAGCTCACCCATCTTCGGTTTCACGGAAGACTACAGTCAATACGTCCCTCGCGGGCACTACACCCGCAACGAGACCTTCGGACGCTACTTCCGGGCGATGATGTGGCACGGGCGAATCGGTTTCCGCCTACGGGCGAACGATCCGGAGGCCGCCCGCCGCGAGACCAGGCAAGCGATCCTGCTGTCTGCGGCCTTGTCCGGCGAGCGCGTGGGTGACCAGTTGGCGCTCGACGTTTGGGAGCGGATCTACGAGCCGACGGTCTTCTTCGTGGGGCGGGCCGATGACCTGACCGTCTACGATTACGCGCCGCTGATCGAGCGGCTGTACGGTGTCGGTTTCCAGCCGTCCGATCTGGCCGATAGCGAGCGCCTCGACTCGTTCATCGATCAGGCCCGCACACAGCGACCGCCGCGCATTGTCTCCGGCCTGGTGACGGACCAGGAGGACCCGGAAGAGGTAACCCAAGGCTTCCGCTTCATGGGCCAACGTTTCGTGCCCGATTCCTACATCTTCCAGCAACTGGTCTACGACCGCGTGGGATTGTATCAGGGGAGTGGCCGGCCGTTCACGCTGTCGGAATCGGACGCCGGCCCGATTCGTGGTCTGTCACGCGGGCTGGATGTCCTCGGCGTCCTCGGCTCCCAACAAGCCCTCGAAATCCTGGACCGCGAAGGAGACACCGCCTACGAGGGCTATGCCCAGCAGATGGCGAAGCTGCGTCAGGAATTCGGCGACCTGCCCCCGGAGCAGTGGACCGAGAACCTGTATTGGAGCTGGCTACACACGCTGCGCCCGCTCCTGGAGGCCAAGGGAGAGGGCTACCCCGCCTTCATGCAGAACGATGTATGGACGGAAAAGGCGCTGCACTCGGCGCTCGGTTCCTGGGCCGAACTGCGCCACGACACGATCCTGTACGCTAAGCAAAGCTACACCCTCAGGGCCACAGCGATCATGCCGGAACCGGAGCCACAACATCCCAAAGGCTACGTCGAGCCGGAGCCGGAACTGTTCGCCCGTCTGGCCGCACTCGCCCGGCAGATGCGCGTCGGGCTGGACCAGCGCGGCCTGCTCGGTGATGAGTACCGCGTCAAGTTGCAGCGCGCAGAGGATCTGCTGATCGCCCTGAAGACGATGGCCGAGAAGGAACTGCGCGGAGAGCCGCTAAGCGAAGAGGAGTACGGCTCGCTGGAGGAGATCGGCGATACGCTGGAAGCGCTGACGACGTTCTCCGCGGAGGTGCAGGGCGCGATCACTTCCGAGACAGACGAGCGGATGGCCATTGTCGCCGACGTGCACACCGACGTAAACTCCGGTCGCGTGCTGGAAGAAGCGGTCGGCGATGCCTTCCAGATTTACGTCATCGCTCCGGTGGAGGGGAACCCGACGTTGACGACGGGCGGGGTGTTCTCCTACTACGAATTTGCGCAACCGCTGGACAATCGGCTGACGGACGAAGCCTGGCAAGCGCTGCGTCCCAAGCCAGACCAACCGGTCTGGACGGGTGACTTCATCGCACCGTAAACGCTATCGAACCAGCTTCAGGTGCAGGTCCTTGAGTTGCGTCGCCGAGACTTCGGAAGGCGCGTTGGTCATCAGGTCGCTGCCGGTCGCCGTCTTCGGGAAGGCGATCACCTCGCGGATGTTGTGCTCGCCGGCGAGCAGCATGACCAGGCGGTCGATGCCGGGGGCGATCCCTCCGTGCGGTGGCGCGCCAAACTCGAACGCTTCCAGCATGTGGCCGAATTGGGCCTGCGCCTGCTCCGAAGAGATGTCCAGCAGCCGGAACATGATCTCCTGCACATCGCGGCGGTGGATACGAATGCTGCCCCCGCCGATCTCCCAGCCGTTGGCGACCACATCGTAGGCTTTGGCGCGCACACGGCCTGGGTCGGTCTCCAGGAGAGGGAGGTCCTCGTCAAGCGGTGCAGTGAAGGGATGGTGCATCGCCGACCAGCGCTCCTCGTCCTTGCTCCATTCCAGCAGCGGAAACTCGACGATCCAGGCGAAGGCGATCTCGTCATCATTGCGCAGGCCGAGGCGAGTGCCCATCTCCAGGCGCAGCCGGCCCAGCACGTCGGCGACGGTGTCGGCGGTGTCGGCCACAACGAGGGCCAGATCCCCCGGCTCCAACGCCAACCGCTCGATGATGGCGTCCCGCATCGGCTCGGAGAGGAACTTGGCGATCGGGGAGCGGACGCCGTCGTCGGTACACGCCAGCCAGATGAGGCCGCGTGCGCCGAACTGTTGAGCCAAAGCGGTCAACTCGTCCAGTTGCTTGCGCGAATAGGTGCCACAGCCGGGGGCCCGCAACCCCTTCACCTGCCCGCCGGAATCGAGCGCGCCACGGAACACGCGGAACCCACTCTCAGCCACCACGTCCGACAGGTCCACCAGCTCCATGTCGAAGCGCAGGTCGGGCTTGTCGCTGCCGAAGCGAGCAATGGCCTCGGCGTAGGTCAGGCGAGGGAACGGGGTGCGCTTCAGGCGCTTCTCGGTGACGGCCGGCACCAACTTCGTGAACAACGCTTCTGTCACCTGCAAGACGTCCTCTTGCTCGACGAATGTCATCTCCATGTCCAGTTGCGTGAACTCTGGCTGACGGTCGGCGCGCAAGTCCTCGTCCCGGAAGCAGCGAGCAATCTGGAAGTACCGGTCAAAGCCGGCAACCATGAGCAGTTGCTTGAGTTGTTGCGGCGATTGAGGCAGCGCGTAGAAACGGCCGGGCTGGACGCGGCTGGGGACCAGGTAATCGCGTGCCCCTTCCGGCGTGCTCTTGATCAAGATGGGCGTCTCGATCTCCAGGAACCCGCGCTCGTCCAGGAAGTCGCGGATGAACTTGACGATCCGGTGCCGGAGCCGAAGGTTGCGTTGTAGGCGGGCGTGGCGCAGATCGAGATAGCGATATTTCAGGCGCAGGGTTTCATCCACGCCGGGTTCTTCGCTGATGTAGAACGGCGGTGTGCGGGCGGGGTTCAGGATCGTGATCTCCGAGGCCAGCACTTCGATCTCGCCGGTTATCAGTTTCGGGTTGATCATCTCTGCCGGGCGGTTGCGCACCTCGCCGCGCACTTGCAGGACGTATTCGCCTCGCACCTGGTTGGCGATTTCGTGGGCTTCTGGCGAGATGGCCGGATTGAATACGACCTGGGTGATGCCCTCGCGATCACGCAGGTCAATGAAGATCAGCCCGCCGTGGTCGCGCCGGCGGTTCACCCAGCCGGCCAGTGTCACGTGCTGTCCGGCATGTTCGGTGCGCAAGTCGCCGCAGGTGTGTGTGCGTAGCATGGGATGTCCTTTCACGCTCGAAGGAAGTTCTTAGCCAGGAAGATCACGTTGGCGGGGCGCTCGCCCAAGCGCCGCATCAGGTAGGGATACCACTCTGTACCGTAGGGGACGTAGACGCGAACGGGATAGCCCTCGTCGGCCAGTCGTTGTTGCAGCGCCGGCCGCACGCCGTAAAGCATCTGGAACTCGACGGCCTCCTTGGGCAGTCCTTGCTCCGCCAGGTATTCTCGCGTGGACCAAATGATCGATTCGTCGTGGGTGGCGATGGCCGCTCGAACCCCCTGTTCCCTGGCTCGAGGGCTGAGTAGCGTCTTCATCAGAACGACGTAATGCGCGTCCACATCCCGTTTGTGTGGGTAAGCGACCGTGGAGCGTTCATCGTAGGCTCCTTTGCAGAGACGCACCGACGCCCCCAGGTCGATCAGGCGGGCGATGTCGCCTTCGCTGCGATACAGGTACGCCTGGATAACGACCCCCACGTTGTCGAAACCGGCCTCACGAAGCGTCGCGTAGAGATCCAGCGTGCGCTTCGTGTACTCGGAACTCTCCATGTCGATGCGCACGGAGTTGTTGTTTTCGGCTGCCACGGCAAGGATGCGCTCCAAGTTTGCGCGGCAAAGGTCGGCGTCCACATCCAGCCCCATCTGCGTGAGCTTGAGTGAAACGTTGGCATCGAGCCCATCTGCGCCGATCGCTTGCAAGGCAACGACGTAATCGTTGGCGGCCCGGCGTGCCTCCTCGGCCGAGGTGACGTTCTCGCCGAGGTGATCCAGAGTCACGCGGATCCCCCGGTTGTTCGACCGGCGGATCACGTCCAGCGCGTCGTCCAGCGTTTCGCCGGCGACGAAGCGCAGCGCGACGCGACGGGACGGCGCAAACTCGGTGGTTAGCTTGCGGGCCTCTTCACTGTGTGATAGGGCCAAGAAGACGCGCCTAAGCATTTGGATTCACCATCTTCCCATTGCGTATGTGAGCGATTCGGCCGGCGGCTTCGGCGAGGCGCGGTTCATGGGTCACCATGACCACGGTCATCCCCTCGTCGTGCAGTTGTCGGATCAGGGACAACACCTCTTCACCGCTGCCGGCATCCAGGTTTCCGGTCGGCTCGTCGGCGAGTAGCAAGGGCGGGGCGTTGGCCAGTGCCCTGGCGATGGCCACGCGCTGCTGCTCACCGCCGGACAGTTCCGAAGGCAGATGATCGGCCCGTCCGGCAAGGCCTACGCGTCCCAGGAGGTTGTGGGCTTTGTCCCCGTGTGGTTGGTTGCGATTGCCGCTCAGTTCCATCGGCAAGGCCACGTTTTCCAGCGCGGTGAGCGTAGGCAGGAGCTGAAAGAATTGGAACACGATTCCGACCGCATTCCGGCGCCAGTGGGCCAGCCCGTTCTCTCCCAGCTTGCTGATCTCCGTGCCGGCAACGATCACGCGACCGCTGTCTGGCCGGTCGATACCGCCGATCACATGGAGCAGCGTTGACTTTCCGCTGCCGGACGGCCCCACGACGGCCACGAACTCGCCCTGCTCGACGGTCAGGCCCACACCGTCGAGGGCATGGATCCTTCGAGTACCCAGCCGGTAGGTTCGCGACACCCCTACAAGTTCAATCATTGCCACGTTGGCCGGATTGTATCACAAGTGGTGCGAAGAGGCAAGCAGGTGAGGGCAACACGAACGGCCACTGTCCGGATGTCCAGTGGCCGTTCGTAGGTGCATCTTCCTCGCGGTGCGGTCGTGTGCGGGCAGGTGTTGTTATGGGCGCAGGTAGTCCTTCAACCGGCGACTGCGGCTGGGGTGGCGCAGGCGGCGCAGGGCGTCACCTTCGATCTGCCGGATACGCTCGCGGGTGAGGCCGAATTTCTGCCCCAGTTCCTCCAGCGTGTGGGTCCGCCCATCTTGAAGGCCGAAGCGCAGGCGCAAGATGCGGGCTTCACGCGGGCTGATGGTGGACAATGCTTCTTCGAGTTCGCGTTGCAGCAGGCGATACGCCGCGCTGTCTGTTGGCGTGGGGGTGTCCTCGTCCTCGATGAAGTTGGCCAGTTCGCTGCCCCCTTCCTCGCCGACCGGCTTTTCCAAGGAAAGCGGCCGGCGCGCGATGCGCAGCATCCACTGGATTTTCGCGAGGGGTACGTCCATGTTCTCGGCGATCTCTTGCGGTGTGGGTTCGCGGCCCAGGATTTGTTCCAGGTCCTGCGAGGCGCGGTACAGCCGCCGGATGCGGTCGCTCATGTGCACCGGCACACGGATCGTGCGCCCCTGGTCGGCGATGGCGCGCGTGATCGCCTGCCGAATCCACCAGGTAGCGTAGGTGGAGAATTTGTACCCGCGCCGGTAGTCGAATTTGTCCACCGCTTTCATCAGTCCCAGGTTGCCCTCTTGAATCAGGTCCAGGAAGGGAACGCCTTGCCGCATATATTTCTTGGCGATGCTGATGACCAGGCGAGAGTTCGCCTTGATCAGTTGGTCTCGGGCGTGCTCGCCATCATCAACGTCCCGCTCCAGCGCCGTACGGCGGATCGGGTCTGCTATGCCCTGTTCAAGCAGGTAGGTGGCATCACGACCTTTCTCCAGCCGGATGGCCAGGTCCGTTTCTTCGGCCGCTTTCAACAAGGGAACCTGTCCTACCTCACGTAGATACAGACTGATCGTATTGTTGCTGTCAATCTCGGTCAGGTCAAAGAAGCCCCCTTCCTCGGCTTCTGCTGCTTTCGTTTCCGCGGGCAGTCTGGCATCGCCCCTGTAGCATTCAATGCCCTCTTTCTGCAGTAGCAAGAAGATGTCCTCGAGTTGGGAAATGTCCTCCTCAGCCTCGGGGAAAACCTCCAAGATGTCTGCCGAGGTCACGTAGCCCTGTTGTTCTGCCTTTTGCAATAGTTCTTGTGCCGTTAGCATGTTCCTTTTCTCGTTACGCTTACCCACTCTGTTATTACCTCCAACTGTTCCATCCGCGAGTTAGGCGGGTAGGGCCTTCGGAAAGTTCTGATAAGCTGTTGGGTAGGGGCTTACACCCTTGGGAGCGAAGGAAGGCTTTCCTACCGTCATGAATCGCCTGCAAAATGCGGCGCCACCGGTGAGGGGGAAATGAGCGCATATAAACAAGGCCACTGATGGGACGTGATGTATCCCATTTTATCGGTGTCCAACCCCCTCCAGGCCGTGCGTCTCTGCAAGTTGGTCAGAATAAAGACATGCCCTCGGAGATAATGAGGGCCTGCACATCGGCACAGAGGATCAAAAACCTCAGTAAGAGACAGTCTGATTATATCATGTTATGTCTAATTTGTCAAGTACCTTAAGGATCGTTTTCCAGGGCATGGCGCGATCAGTTGCCAGGTCTCTTTACGTCACCTTTACGGCAGTTTCACATCTTCTTTACTGACAGGTGTCTCGTACCATGTTATAGTAGAAGCCGGGAAGTCCCGCGCTGGTTGTGTTCATTCCGCGAATGAGAACGAGGCATCTGGCCGGCGTGACGCTCATCGAAAGATCGCGTTTCTGGGAAGGTGAAGTCAAGTGGGCGATCAGATAACCGTATCTCGAACTGCGGAAGGCGCGGGGACACAGGCGCTCGGTGCGCAGGTGCCTGATCACCGCTTCGCTGGCCCAACGGCGGGACTCTCCGGCGCCGTGCAGTTCGACTCCATGTTGCAGCAAGCCCTGGGCAGAGTGCCCCAGGCACCCTCCAGAGCCACGCACTGGCAGGCGTTGCAATTCCTGAAGACGGGTGATGTGCCCACTGTCCGCCACCAGGCAGGTAGGGACCTGTTTGTTCGCCTGCGTGCCTGGCTGCGATCTGCGCCAGCGGCACCGCCCGCCCCTCCAGAGGAGCCAGGATCGGGAATGGCCCCCTTCCCCCTGTCGGCCACATCGGCCCCGCTTCCCCCGCCCGCGCCACCGGCCCCACCGATAGGGTTTCAGCCTGTGTCACCAGGGGTTGGTGTGCAGGAGACGGATCCGATCGTCTCGGCCACGCAGCCGATGGCGCTGACAGATTACCCACACCCGCCGGCAGACAATGGCCGAGGGATGCACTGGATACCGACACTCAGCTCTCCTCCCCAGGTCGTAGATCGCTTCGTGCAGGAGTTGGAGGAGATGCACATGAAGTGGGCCGTTTTCTTGAACGACCAGGCTTCCGTGGGAGCCAATGACTACCTGGTCCGCAAGCTGAATAAAGCCGGGATCATGCCCATCCTGCGGGTACACACGCCCGGACTGGCACCTGTGCAGGGTGATTTGACGACGATGACGAAGCACTACCTGGACCTGGGGGTACAGTATTTCCAGTTGTACAACGAGCCGAATCTGATGGTGGAAACAGGTGGCCGCCAGCCCGATGTTGACCGCTATCTTGATTTGTGGTTGCCGGCGGCAGAGGAGGTTTCGAAGGCCGGCGGATTGCCCGGTTTTGGCGCGCTGAGCCCCCAGGGTGAGGCTGACGACCGCCAGTTTCTGCGCGAGGCGTTACGATCGGTCAGAGGTCGAGGCAAACTAGATGTGCTGAATCGGGCGTGGCTGGCGATGCACAACTACACCGGCCCCCGGCCCCTCGCTGATCCGGACGGGTTCCGGCGGTTTGAACAGTACAATCAGATCATGCAGGAAGAGTTGGGGCGGGCCTTGCCGATCATCGGGACCGAGGGAGGGACACACGTTTCCAGCCATGTGTCTGAAGATAGACAGGTGGAGATGGTTACCGGCGCGTACGATTACATGCGCCACCGCCAGCCTTACAACTTTGCGTACACCTACTGGATCATTGCCAACGAGGCCGGCGGAGGGCGCGACGCCGAGTTTTCCCGGCACGCCTTGTTCCGGCCAGATGGCAACAGTCCTCTTGTGGATGCCTTGAAAGCCCTGGCCTGAGAAGGAGAATCATGGACATCTTCAGTTCGCTGCGCACGGCGGCTTCCGGGCTAACGGCGCAACGCCTGCGCCTGGACGTCATCGCCAATAACATCGCGAACAGCAATACAACCCGTACGGAGGAAGGCGGGCCCTACAGGCGCCAGCAGGTAGTGTTTCGCCCGCGAGAAGGCAAGCCAACGTTTCGCGTGCCCCTTCCCACGCCCGTCGCCACCCGCCGTGGGGTCGACATCGAGTCGAATGTGGCCGGCGTGCAGATAACGAAGGTTGTACACGATCAGACGCCGGGCAACCGCGTCTACCAACCCAGCCACCCGGACGCCGACGAGGACGGATACGTGACCTATCCTAACGTGAACCTGGCCACAGAAATGACGGACATGCTCTCGGCTACGCGGTCGTACGAAGCCAACGTAACGGTGATCAACGCGATCAAGTCGATGGCTCTGCGCGCTCTGGACATCGGTAGGACGTAGGGCAGCACTCACTCGCGGGGGCCTGCCCGCGGCAGGCAGGCCTTCTTCGCCAAGCGGGTAGGAACCTGGGCTAACCGGGAAAGCGGGAGGATGCAGAGTGGATATTGCGCCGATCCAGCTGGACTTAGCAAGAATCTCAGCGGCTAACAACGTCCGGCCCTCGAGTGCTAATGTGGGTGCCGCCGGTACAGCCATTCAGGACTTCGGGAAGCTGCTCAGCCGGGCGATTGATGCGACCAGTGAGGCCCAGCAGGACGCCGACTCGGCCATCGCTCGCCTGGCGGCCGGCGAACCGGTGGACTTGCACCAGGTAATGATCGCGATGGAGAAGGCGGAAATCACCACCCAACTGGCTACCGAAGTACGCAACAAGCTGGTGGAAGCGTATCAGGAAGTCATGCGCATGCAGGTGTGATCGGTGAAGAGCGTACAGTAGGATGGAGGACAACACAGTGCAGGGGTGGCAGCAGCGGCTTGCCGAACTCTGGAGCAAACTGAATAGAAGCCAACAGGCGGTGGTCGTCGTTTTGGGGGTAGCAGGCCTGGTCCTGTTGGGCTTCTTCGTCTTCTGGGCGCGCACGCCAGACTATGCGGTGGCCTATTCCGGGTTGGATGAGCAGGACGCTGCCGCCATCGTAGACAGTCTGCAGAAGAACAATGTGCCCTATCAGTTGGACTCCAGCTCGTCCGTCATCAAGGTTCCGTCCAATCGCGTGGCCGAGGTCCGTCTTTCTCTGGCCAAAGAGGGGTTACCCAGGGGAGGGAAAGTAGGCTTTGAGCTGTTTGACAGCACGAACCTGGCCATGACCGATTTCACGCAGAAGGTGAACTACCAACGCGCACTAGAAGGCGAGCTGGCGCGGACCATAGACAGCATTGACAGCGTGCAGAAATCACGGGTACACATCGTCATCCCCCAGCCTTCGCTCTACAGTGAAGAAGCCAGCGATACGACGACGTCGGTTCTCCTCGATCTAAAGCCAGGGCGGACGTTGGAATCCTCCCAGATCGCGGGGATTACACACCTGGTTTCTGCCAGTGTAGAGGGTCTCACACCAGAGAACCTCACTATCGTGGATACGCACGGCAACATCCTGAACGAAGGGGCCGGGATGGGCAGCCCGGGTGCTTCCTCGTTGGCCTTCAGCACGTCGCAGACCGAGCAGCAGCGCCAGTACGAGAATCAGGTGCAGCGCAAGGTGCAGGCCATGTTGGACCAGGTAGAGGGGCCAAACAAGGCCGTGGTGCGTGTCTCAACGGAAATGGACTGGGATCAGAAGGAAATCAGCAGCGAGGAATACATCACCCCAACCAATGGATCCGGTATCCTGCGCAGTGCTCAACAGAGCAAGGAGACCTATGTCGGGAGCGCGGATCAGGCTGGAGGCATCCCCGGGACGGCCAGCAATGTGCCCAGCGCGGCACCCAGTTATCAGGCCACCAGCGGTGTCACAGGCACCACCAGCTACGAGCGACAGGAGTCAACGACCAATTTCGAGGTCTCCAAGGTTGTAACGCACCACGTCCTGGCACCCGGACGGGTAAAACGATTGTCGGTCTCTGTGCTCGTGGATCAAATCACCGACACGACTCATCTGCAAGCTGTACGCGATGCCGTCGCCGCCGCCGCCGGAATCGACACGACGCGAGGCGATGAGATCGTCGTCCAGAGCGTTGCCTTCGACCGCACCTTCCTGGAAGAACAGGCCAAGTCCATGGCCGATGCAGAGCGGATGGCTCTCTATTTCAGCATTGCCCGGTGGGTCGCCATGGGGCTGGCCCTGGTCGTGATGTTCCTGTTCATGCGGGGTGCCTTCCGCGGGCTGGGGTACCGCCCGGTCATCGAGTCCAGCGAAATGGTGCTCGAAGCTCCAGGCGATTCCCAGGCTGCCGGTCCGGCCGTCGCCGCGCTGCCGCGAGGGGAAGCCCAGAAGGCCGTTGCGGATGAGGGAGGTGATGTGCAGCAACTCCCAGACCTGGCCGCCCTGCCGGCCCTGGAGTTCCCGGAAGACACGCAAGAGGCAGCCATTCATCGGCACATCCAGGTGATGTCTAAGACACAGCCAGACGCTGTGGCTCGCGTCCTCAAGTTCTGGATTCGGGAGGAAGAAGCATAGTGACCGCCGAAGTACAACTCACCGGAGCACAAAAAGCGGCCGTCCTTCTCATCACCCTGGGATCAGATTCTTCTGCCCATGTGCTGCCGTTCTTGGATGAAGAAGAGATGGAACAGGTGACGCTGGAAATCTTCAACATGCACGCCGTTCCACAGAGCATCCGCCGCAACGTTTTGGAAGAGGGATATCAACTCTCGCTGGCCAACGAGTCGGTAGACCAGGGGGGATTCGAGTATGCCAGGCTATTGCTCACACGCACGCTGGGGGAGAAAAAAGCCGAAGAACTGATGAATCGGGTGCGGAACCTGCAGAAGGGCAACCCGTTTGATTTCATTCGCGAAGCCGACTCGACGCAACTGGCCAGCTTCCTCCAGGATGAGCACCCGCAGACGATTGCCCTCATCTTGTCGCACATGCGCATGGTCCAAGCGGGCAACGTGCTCGCCGACCTGAGTCCTGACCTGCAGGCAGAAGTGGCCGAGCGCATCGCTATGATGGACAGCACAGCGCCCGAAGTCGTTGCTGAAGTGGAACAGGGCCTGCAGAGGAAGCTCTCTTCTCTCGTCACTCACGATTACTCCTCCAGCGGCGGCGTGGAGTTCCTGGTTGGGTTGCTCAATCAAGTGGACCGGGGTACCGAGAAGTCGATCCTCGACTCGTTGGACGATACTAACCCGACACTGGCCGAAGAAGTGCGCCAGAAGATGTTCGTCTTCGAGAACATCATCATGCTGGACGACAGGTCGGTGCAGCGTGTCCTACGTGAGGTGGAAACGAAAGACCTGGTTCTGGCACTGAAGGGAGCCAGCGAACAGGTAAAGAATCTGATCTACCGGAACATGTCCACACGGGCCGCCAACCTACTGCGCGAAGACGTGTCCATCGCCGGCCCGGTTCGCTTGCGCAATGTCGAAGAGGCGCAGCAACGTATTGTCGCCGTCATCCGACGGCTCGAGGCGGCGGAAGAGATCGTGATCTCGAGGGGTGGGGACGATGAGCTCATTGTCTAGAATTATCCGCTCTGGTCAGTTTCCCCAGCACACTTCGCAGACAGTTGGTGTGCCCGTTTACCCGACCGGAAAAGGGAGGCCGAAAGACCAGGCCCTGCGGCAAAAGCCCGAAAGCCAGACCCAACAAGACCCGGTCGAGCAGGCCCAGGCAGAGGCGACACGAATCGTGGAGTTGGCGAAGACGCGGGCCCAGGCCTTGATCGCGGATGCGCAAGCGCAGTCCGAACTGCTCCGCCAGCAAGCGCACCAGCAAGGGTTCCAAGAGGGACGGGATGAGGGCCACAAAGCGGGACAAGACGAGCTGAAGGACAAGCTGCACCTGGTCTACCAACTGGCCCACGAAGCCGCCGAACGAAAAGAGGAGATCATCGGTGAGAGCGAATCGGCCATCGTGGAGCTGGTCATCGAGGTGGCGAAGAAGGTGCTTGGTGAAGAGATCAACCTCAACCGCCAGGCGATCACCCAGGTTGCAGCGGCCGCCATCGCTCAGGTGCGCCCCGGCGACCCGCTGACTATTCGCGTGAACCCTCAAGACGTTGAAACCCTGATGGATTACTGGGATGACGCTCTCGGGGAAAGCCCCGGCGAGCGCCATTGGCAGATCGTCGCGGACCGGCGCGTGCGTCCTGGTGGCTGCATCATCGACACGGAAACCGGTCAAGTTGATGCCCAGATTGACACCCAGCTCGTGCGCATCCGAAACGCATTTGAAGCCCTACATGGCGCCGGTGATCGCGGGGAGTAGGGTGTCGCCCCGGATCTACGGAGCGAGATAGGAGCCACACAAGATGCATCCAACATCTCCGGCACGTTTCATGCAGTGCAGAGTGACAGGCTACGTATGATATGCAAGCCTCTCTTGATCTAACCAAATACAAGAATGCGCTGCGAGACCTGCGCCCAATTCTGTGCCAGGGACGGGTGGAGCAGGTCATTGGGTTGACCGTGGAGGTTGCTGGATTGAATGCCCAAATGGCCGAACTCTGTCACATCCTGCCGAACAGTGGACGACCGCCGATCTCTGCGGAGGTAGTCGGGTTTCGACAGGATCGCACACTGCTGATGCCGCTTGCAGAGATGCAGGGGGTGCAGTCGGGCACGCCGGTGGTTTCCACGGGCGCAGAATTCACCGTGCCGGTTGGTAATGCGTTGCTCGGCCGCATCGTGAACGGGTTGGGGCAACCGATTGACGGCAAGGGGCCGTTGGTCGCCGGCCGCACCAAGAACGTGGTCAATGCCGCACCACACCCGTTGAGGCGCACGCCGATTCGTGAGCCGCTCGTGACCGGGGTGCGGGCGATTGATGCGTTGTTGACGACCGGCAAGGGCCAGCGCATGGGCATTTTTGCCGGCAGCGGCGTGGGCAAGAGCACGCTCCTCGGCACGATCGCCCGCCGTGCGCTGGCCGACGTCAGCGTGATCGCCCTCATCGGAGAGCGAGGGCGCGAGGTGCGAGAGTTCGTCACCCACGACCTGGGCGAGGACGGGCTGAAGCGCTCCGTGATCGTCGTGTCCACATCGGACCAGCCGGCGTTGGTGCGCATGAAGGGGGCCTGGGCGGCCACGACCATCG
Organism: uncultured Ardenticatenales bacterium; assembly: GCA_964508275.1. Taxonomy (GTDB): domain Bacteria; phylum Chloroflexota; class Anaerolineae; order Ardenticatenales; family JAADHH01; genus CAZDTE01. The sequence continues at coordinate 18,734 of CAZDTE010000009.1, read as the reverse complement.
CCGAATACTTCCGAGACCAGGGCATGGATGTTGCCTTCTTGATGGATTCCGTGACCCGGTTTGCTATGGCCCAGCGCGAGGTCGGGCTGGCTGTGGGGGAACCGCCGACGACAAAGGGCTACACACCGTCGGTGTTCGCCATCTTGCCAAAGCTATTGGAGCGGACCGGCACCTCGGAGAAGGGCACAATCACCGGGTTTTACACGGTACTGGTTGAAGGGGATGACATGACGGAGCCGGTCACGGACGCGGTGCGCAGCATTCTGGACGGCCACATCGTTCTGACCAGGGATCTGGCCGCGGAGAATCACTACCCGGCCATCGACATCCTGGGAAGCGTCAGCCGCGTCATGCCGGCCATCACCAGCGATGGGCATCGTGGAGTGGCTGCCGGTCTGCGCGAACTGCTCGCCACGTACCGCAAGGCGCGCGACATCATCAACATCGGGGCGTACGCTGCCGGTTCCAGCCCACAGATCGACCGGGCCATCGCCGTCATGCCGGAAGCGCTCGAATTCCTGCGCCAGCCACCGGACGAGTTCACCTCGCTCCAGGACTCCGTCGACTGGATGCAGCGAGTGCTTGGCGAGAGTTGAGGAGGACGGTGGGCGGTCAATCACGATTCGTGTGGCGAGCGGCCATTTCCGGCCCTTCATTTCGCATTTGACAGAACACTAAACAGGAACCATGCGCAAGCCATTTTCCTTGCAAGCCGTGCTGGACTACAAAACGAGCATTCTGGAAGTTCGGGAGCTGGAGCTTGCTGAGTTACTCCGCCAGCAGATTGCGGCAACGCAGAAAATGGCTTCCCTGCAAGAACTGGAATCACGTGAGCAGGTGGAGATGAAGCGAATCCAGCAGGCGAAATACCTGGACGTTGTTGACATGCGCTGGCGGCAGGAACGCCAAGAGAGTCTTCGCGAACAGATCGCTGCTCAGCAGGAACACCTGAGCCGTGTCCAAGACAAGGTGGAAGCAAAACGTGAGGAAGTCCTGGTTGCTCATCAGGAGCAGGAAGTGTTGGTCAAGCTGCAGGAGAAAGAGGCCCTGGCCGAGCGAGAAGAAGACCAGCGGCGAGAATTGAGCGAAGCCGACGAGATCTCCACGACGCGCCACTTTCGCCGCCAAATCGCGAATTCTATCGGATGAAAGGGGGAATGCCATCATGTCAGGCATAATCGGCGGAGCGTTGACTCAGTTGCAGCACCGAGTCTACGACATGCTCGCTCAACGTCTGTCAACGCTGCCGGGGAGTGGAACCACTGGACACGATGTGATGCAGGCCGGCGATCCGGGCCAGTTCAAGGGCCTCATCAAGGCAGCGGCACAGCGCTACGGACTCGATCCAGCGCTGGTCACCGCCGTGGTGCAGGCAGAATCAAACTTCACACCCACAGCGGTCTCAGCAGTCGGTGCCAAAGGATTGATGCAGTTGATGGACGGTACAGCACAGGCTTTGGGGGTTGGCAATTCCTTCGATCCGGCACAAAACGTTGAAGGGGGCGTGCGCTTCTTGCGTTCCCTCCTTGATCGCTACCGCGATGTGGAGATCGCGTTGGCCGCCTACAACGCCGGCCCCGCGGCCGTAGATCGCTGGGGCGGGATTCCGCCCTACCAGGAGACGCAGACATACGTCTCGCGAGTGATTGGTCTGCAAGAACAGTACCGCCAGTGGGAGGCGTAACCATGGGCAATTCGATCCTCACCGACCGGGCCACGCAAGCGCTGAGCGCAGCACTGGATGGGCTGAGCCTGCGCCAGCAAGCGATCTCACACAACGTGGCGAACGCAGACACGCCCGGCTACAAGGCGGTGGACGTGTCCTTTGAAGCGCAGTTGCAACGCGCGCTTGACGGGCAGAGCGATGACCGGCAGCAAGTGGCGCGTACGAACGTCCGCCACCTGGCTGCGCCACAAGACGCGTCCTCGTCCGGGGCGCAGACGGTCCGGCGCTTCGACACCAGCCTGCGAAACGATGGGAACAACGTGGACATCGATCTGGAGATGGCCCAACTGGCGGAGACTACCCTGCGATACAACGCTCTGACGCTCCTGGCCTCCAAGAAGCTGGGCTTGATCAAAAATGTTATCTCCGGTAGTCGCTGACCGTGTGTGTTTAACATTTGCTCGCCGGAGGTCTCCAGACCGAGGCGAGGGGATCGTAGAGCCCGGTCAGGAGTCCGCCTGCCCGTGCGGGCAGGTCGCCCAGCGTTCGGTGAGAGACCGTCACCCAGCGGAGGCGCGGCATGCGATACCCTGAAAGGAGGTGAGGCGAGGTAAACGATGACCGCCGAACGTTGAATCGTTCCGCGTTCTGCATTTTGCATTCTGCATTTTGGCAAAGGAGGTGATACAGATTAACGAAATGGCAACGATGTTACCGATGACACAGCAAGTTGTGCCCGTAGGGATAACGCCCGTCAAGGGGATAGATGGTCCGGCCCAGGCAGGGGAAGCCCTACCGCTGGATAGCTTCATGGCCCTGGTCTTGTCGCAACTGGCCGGCGGTGCCGAAGCCGGCGGTGCCGAAACCAGCGGATTGACCGGCGCAGCGGAGGCCGAACAGTCGCTACCGTTGCTCGAAAGCGAGGTGGCCAACGATCCGTTTAGCGATGCCGAGCACGCAGCGGTTGACGAAGCCCCGGTGATGCTCGACAGCGCGCTGTTGCTGGCCTTGCTGATGTCCGGCCAGCCGATCCTGTCCACCGCAAGCGCGGAGAGTTCGGAGGCCAACGCGACAGCCGAGATACCGCCGGTGTCTGGCGAATTGCCGCTCGCCACTTTCCCTGTGATGATGGACGTGCCGGCCGGGCAAACGAGTCGGCTCGCTGACGTAGGTCCGGCCGCCAGCGCCTCCGCCGCTGTTCCGTCCGCCCCGGCTGTCGAGCAGCCGGACGAGAGGCCAGCGGCGATCGCCGATTCGGCTGCCGTACTGGCCGAGACGGCGGCTCCAGGGCCGCCACCAGAGGCGTCAGCAGGAACGATGCCGGTGTTCGAGGACTTGCTCGCCGGCATGACGGAAACGCTTGAGGAAGGTCCGGTGATTCTTGGCGAAGGCGCGACATCCGGCCGGCCCGAGGCCACGCCACCCACCGGCTCGCTCCCGACGCATGGCCGGCCCGCTGGGCAACGCCTCGCAGCGACCGCACAGCAGCAACCGGTAGAGGCGTCAGATGTGCAAATCGCGCACGATGGGCCGGCGGAGCCGGAAGCTCATTTGTCGGCTGGGACGTCTTACCAGACCGGCCCGGTGGCCCACGAGGCAATGACTCGCCCGACACTCGCCGGGACCGAACACCCGACAGCGCAAGACGGCGAGCGCCCCGTTGACTCATTGGCCGCACCGGTAGTGCAGGCGTCCGCATCGCAGGCCGCTCAGGCGGGCCCACATGACGTCCAGGGGCCAGCCGGGGCGGAGTCTTTTGACACGGTGCTTCAGCAAATGGCCGGGCGCGTCACGGAACAAACCGCCGGCGGCGTACGCATCGCTCTGGCCAATGCTGGGCAGCGAGCGCACCTGCAACTGCAGCCGGAATCACTTGGGCGACTGGACATCCACGTGGTCATGGACGGCACGACGGTGCAGGTACACGTGACGGCAGAGCACGCCCAGGTGGGCCAAGTTATCACAGCTCAATGGACACAACTGCGCGAAACATTGGCGGCCCAGGGTTTGCAAGTCACCGATCTGGCCGTATCGATCGGGATGGACGCTAACCCCCGGCAGTTGCTCGAACAGCGAGACTCCCGACGCACTTTTGATCGGGGTTCGGCGGTCGCCCGGACAGATGGGGTTGATGCCGGCAGCGTATCCGAAGCGCGGCCTTCGCGTCATTTGCGGGAGGGGAGCAGCATCGAGTATTGGATCTAGTAGAGGCGGCGAGTAGAGTCGTCCTGCTGGAAAGAGGGAGGTGGTAGTCAGTCATGATGATTACGGGTATCAGCAGCACAAACAGCGCAAGCGAACCCACCATTCCGTCGCCGGCGAAAACGCAGGAGATGGGATTGGGGCGCGACACGTTCATGAAGTTGATGTTGGCCCAAATGCGCAATCAGGATCCATTGGAGCCGATGGGGAACGCCGATTTCTTGGCCCAGTTGGCCCAGTTCAACGCGCTGGAGGAGATGAAGAAACTCAACGAATCGTTCTCCACGCTGATGCAAAGCCAGCAGATGTTGCAGGCCAGTGTGCTGATCGGCAAACAAGTCAGCGGGCTCGGAGCGGACGGACAGACGGTATCTGGCGTGGTTTCCTCCGTGCGCACATTCGGTGATGAGATTACGCTGTACGTCGGCAATGCACCCATTCCGTTGACGAGTGTGCATTCCGTCGAGGAGTCGCCGGCCGATGTCAGTTGATCACACATTGGCCATCGAATCGCTGCGCTCCGTTCGCCCAACGCCGGCGGTGCAGCCGGGCAAGCGCCCAGTTCAGCCAGCAGCGGACCCCAGTGTCTCGTTCGACAAGGTTTTGCAGCAGGAATTGGGCAGGGAGCCGAAGGTGCGTTTCTCCGGACATGCTCGACAACGACTGCTGAGTCGGAATGTCACTCTCGATGGGTCAGATGTGCGACGCCTTGAGCAAGCGGTGGATAAAGCCGCAGCGAAGGGGTCGCGCGACTCGTTAATCCTGATGGACGGTTTGGTACTGGTCGTAAGCGTTACCAATCGCACAGTGGTGACGGCGGTGGATAGCTCCAGTCAGCGCGAGGGGGTGTTCACCAACATTGACAGCGTGGTTTTGACCCCACAAGCATGAGCATGGGAGATTAACCCGCTTTGACTGCACAGGCCGGACCTCTAGGAGGAAGCCTGTGTGCAGGGGGCGGCAGCCGACGTTCTGCCGAACCCACAACGACTTCTAGGAGGCAAACAGGATGTTACGTTCTATGTCTGTAGCGATCTCTTCCCTGCGCAACCACCAAGTCTACATGGATATGGTCGCAGGGAACATCGCAAACGTGAATACAACCGGCTATAAAGCCAGCCGGATCTCTTTTCAGGAATTACTCAGCCAGACCCTGCGAGCCAGCAGTGCGCCCCGTGGCGGCATCAGTGGACTCAACCCGATCCAGATCGGTTTGGGTATGGCCCTGGGGGGCATTGACACGATGTTTGGCCAGGGCAGTCTGCAAGACACGGGTCGTTTGACCGATCTGGCGATTCAGGGTGATGGTTTCTTCGTCTTGGACAGCGGGAACGGCTTTGTCTACAGTCGCGACGGTGTGTTGGACATTGGACTGGATGGTTCGCTGGTCAACGTGGCTACCGGCATGAAGGTGCAAGGCTGGATGGCGGGCGTCAGCGGTGTCGTGGACACCAGCCAAGAGGTGTCGAACATCACGATACCGTTTGGGCAGTCCATGGCCCGGGCCTCGGGGACCGTAGGCTTCCAGGGCAATGTGAGTGCCGAGGCTGTCTCCGGCGATACGGTGGAGACGACCATCGGCATCTACGATTCGCAAGGCACACGCCATACCATCCGGTTGACCTTCACACGATCACCGGCCAGTAACGAGTGGACGTGGGCTGCTTCGACGTCGGACGCCGAGATCACCAACATCACACCGGCCGGGACCACGATTGATTTCGATACGAACGGGCAGTACGACATGAGCAATCCGGCAACAACCATCCAGGTCACGTACAACAACGGGGCGGCCAGTCCCTCAACAGTCAACCTGGACTTCACGGCGCTCACCCAGTTAGCCGGGTCGGGGAGTGTTGCGCCGACCAATCAGGACGGGTTGCCTCCCGGCACGCTGACTACGTTCGCCGTGAGCACGACCGGCGAGGTGTCGGCGTCGTTCTCCAACGGCCTGACCCGCAAGGTTGGCCAGATCGCCCTGAGCCGGTTTCTCAATTCCGGCGGTTTGAAAAAGGTTGGCCAGAGTCTCTTCGCCGCGTCGGCGAATTCGGGCACACCTCAGATCGGCCTGCCGGAAAGCGGTGGCCGCGGGCATATCTCCTCCGGCTATCTGGAGATGTCCAACGTGGAACTGGCCCGCGAGTTCACCAACATGATCGCCGCCCAGCGCGGGTTCCAGGCGAACTCTCGCGTGATCACCTCCTCCGACGAGTTGTTGCAGGAGTTGGTCAATCTGAAGCGGTAAACCAAGCCACCCCACCTTGGTGAGCAGGCTGCCCGCCGCATGAGTGGCGGCGCCCCCGTCCTGTGAAAGGATGCGAGCGCTACACGAACGCCCGGCCGGACACAGCCGTCACCGAGGTACCCAAAGGGGGTGGGCCGCCTGACCAGCAGCCCACCCCCTTTCGTCAGGAGAAACCGTGAACGTCGTCACAGCACCGTTAATCAATGAACAGGTGGTTGCCCCGGTGCGTCGCATCGGGACCGAACCGATTCGCTTGGCCCTCAACCAGCAATTGACAGCCACCGTCGCGGATGTGATCGAAACGAAAGTGTTGCTGGACCTGGGCGGCGGACAGCGCCTGCTGGCCACCACCAAGGTGCCGCTGTCCCCCGGTGACACGATCACGTTGCAGGTCAAGAACCTGGATCCGCAGCAGATCGCGTTTCGCCTGCTGCCGGAGGCCCAGACCCAGCCGGAACAGACGCCGCAACCGGCGGCCGACTGGGTGCCGGAGCTGCTCTCGACGCTGGGCATCGTCGATGACGAAGTGAATCGCGCCATCGCCCTGGATCTGTTGCAACGTGGCCTGACTGTCGAGCCGGCGACCGTCTCGGAGATTCGCGCCGCCTGGGAAAACCTCGTTTCGATGGCTGCGCAGCAGGGGACGGTCGGGGATCGGGGAACGGAGAGCAGTGAGGCGATTGTCGCCTCTGCCCTCCGGCCCCCGGAATCCGACCCTGGGCACACAGGTGGCACGGCGCTGGCGGCGAACGTGCCCTGGAGCGAAGTCTTGTCACACGTTGTGCAGTTGGTAAGCTATAACCTGCCCGTGACACCGGATACGGTCGCTCTGGCCATGAATTGGTCCGAGGCTATGCCACAATTGGGTGAACACACGACCGCGCTGTTGTCGTCGTTGGTGCAGGCCCTGACGGTGGAGTCGGAGCACAGCCCGCACATGGCGTCACTCCGGTCCTTGCTGATTCAACTGCTGGTTCGCGTGACGGCCTGGCCGTTGCAAAGCGACACAGCCGTGGCAGACATCGCCGACCAGTTGGGTCACGTGTTGGGGCAATTGGGCACGCCGGTCGAGCGGCAACTGCTCCACGAGGCGATCCAATTGCCACCGGCAACGCCGATGCCGGCAGA
>CAZDTE010000009.1:0-11393 GCA_964508275.1 uncultured Ardenticatenales bacterium | reverse complement strand
GGCAACTGCTCCACGAGGCGATCCAATTGCCACCGGCAACGCCGATGCCGGCAGAATCGCCGATGCCGGCAGAGTCGCCGATGCCGGCAGAGTCGCCGATGCCGGCAGAGTCGCCGATGCCGGCGAAGACAGCCACGACGCAGTGGACGGGGAACATGCCCCCGGCCCTGGCGGAGAAGGTGTTGGCACTCGTTGAACATTCCGGCATCGCCGTGGATCGGGAACTCTTGATCGGCACGGGCGCATCACGGTACGATCAGATTCTGCTGTACCAGGTGGCGGAATCTGCCAGACATCTCACCACGGACCCCCGGCTGTCACAATTGCAGCGCGATGCCTGGGGCCGGGTTAGCCAGCGGATCGACCAGGTGCTACAAGAATTTCGTGGCGCACAGCTCTTCAATTTGCGGGAACCAACGGCTCACGCAGCCGATCAGTACTACACGTTCCCTTTGCCGATCGCCACGCCGGAAGGGCCACAGTCTGGGCGGGTGCAGGTTTTCTGGCACGACAACGGCAAGTCTGGCCCGGCGATTCCTCCACGCGTGGACCCGCAGGATGTGCGCTTGCTCTTCCGTTTGGACACGCCAAGCCTGGGGCCGGTGGAGGTTGACCTGGTGATCTTGCAGCGGCGGGTGCGCGCACACATACGGTCGGACAACGAGGACGTGCGGCATCTGGCCCGCCAGCACGCGGACGAATTGCGCCAGGGATTGCGCCGGTTGGATTTTGCGGTGGAACAGTGTCGAACGTCTGTTCTGACAACCGGCTCCCCGGACACGGGTGTCGGCTCGTCGCCTGCGGCGCACCCAGAACGCCCGGTATTCAGAATTGATACGGTGGTGTGATGATGGCCGGGACGACAGAACAACCCCACGACACAAAAGCGAGAGCGGTTGCGCTGCGCTATGACCCGGATGCGGCCCCGGCTCCGGTCGTTTCGGCGGCCGGCAGGGGCGAGGTCGCCGAACGGATACTGGCCCTAGCCCGCGAGCAGGGCGTGCCGATCCGCGAGGACCCGGACCTGGTCGGTCTGCTCGCACAGCTTGACGTTGGCCAGGTGATTCCAGCGGAGCTGTATCCGGTGATCGCGGAGGTGTTGGCTTTCGTGTATCGCCTGCGTGGGTATGCAGAGGGAGCTGGGGGTTAGGGGCCAGGGGTTGGGGATCGGGGGTCAGGGATCAGGGAGTAGGGAGTAGGGAGTCAGATGATACGCAACACGGAACACGCAAAACGCAAAACGCAAAACGTTTCACGTTTCACGCTCCGCGTCTTGGTGTTGGCCTTGATCTGCTTCGCATTCGCTCTAGCGGGTGGACCAAGCGCCGTTCGCGCGGCCGGCCCCACGCCGCTCAGCGCCTATCCCCGTCCGGTGGATGATAACGGCATGGGCATCCACTGGAGCACGAATCTGTACGGCGAAAGCCGGGAGACGACCGACTACTTTGTGCGCGAACTGGTAGCCATGAACATCAAGTGGGTGAAGTTCTTGAATGATGGCACCGACGGCCGGCACCACGACTACCTGGTCGATCAATTGGTGGCCAACGACATCATGCCGGTCATGCGCATCTACACCCGCTACAACGATCCGCTCGACATCGATTCGCTTCGCCGGCTGGTACGCCACTATCTCCCCAAAGGGGTTTATTACTACGAGCTGTACAACGAGCCGAACTTCCAGGGGGTCGACGCCGGCTGGCGGGATGATCAGAAACGTGACGCGGACTATCTGCTGGGGTCATGGGTGCAAGCGGCCCGCGTCATCGAGGAGGAAGGTGGTTATCCCGGCATCCCGTCCATGTTCCCTCCGTCAATCAACGCTCCGAAGTTCGAACAGACCTTCTTCCAACAGTTCTTCCGGCGACTGCAGGCAAACGGCGACACCGCTGTGTTGTACCGGGCCTGGATCGCGCTGCACAACTACACGATCAACCACCCGATCCGTTATCCCTACGACGAGGCGAACTTGCGCAGCACGCCGCTGACCACCGCAGAGATCGCACGCTACGGGATTTCGGGGGACGAGGCCCGACAAATCAACCACTTCCGCTCGATCGCGCACCGGCCACGCTCCGAAGGCGGGTATTTCGCGGGCTCCACGATCCACGAAGACAGCTACGGCTTCTTGCAATTCCTGGCCTATCACAAGCAGTTCTACGACATCTTCGGATTCGAGATTCCGATTATCGGCACTGAAGGCGGAACCACCATCGGCAACGGCGATGACCCGCGCTATCCACGCATCAGGCCGGAGTTGCAGCGGGACATGACGATGGAAGCATACCGGCACATGCTCGACGAGTCGCCGGCCTATTACTTCGCCTACACGTCGTGGCTGCTGGGCCAGAAGGCGCTTGACTATCACAACACTGCCTGGGAGACCGATGCCTGGTACCACGATCGCAAGGGGAACCACTTGCCGGTCGTCGAGGCGATGAAGCAGTTCTCACGGCGGGGCGAGATGCGGCGGAACGCGCCGGGCGGCAATCAAGGACGGCCTTCGCGCCGCCGACCTGCCGCGGCTGGCCAGACAAAGACCGCTTCCACCGCCGCGGCCTACGCAAACCTGGCGCACTTCCCGCGCCCGCAGTACGACAACGGTTTGGGCGTACACTGGTCCACCGGCCTGTTCGGCCAGCCGCCGGCGATCGTGGATCGCTACATTGCCGGGCTACAGTCGCTGGGCATCCGTTGGGTGAAGATCATGCAGGGCGACACACCAGAAATCGCGCACCCATACCTGATCCGGCAACTGGTCGCCGCAGACATCATGCCAATCGTACGTGTGTATCAGGAATATAACGATCCACCGCAGCACCTGACCGAGCTGGTCCGTTCGGGACGGCCGCTGGGGGTGGTCTACTACGAGCTGTTCAACGAGCCGAACATCGCCGGAAAGCCTGGCGGCTGGCGCGAGGGGGAGCCGATCAGTGTGGACCGCCTGGCCGATCTGTGGATTCCGGCGGCGGACACGGTGGTGCGCGAAGGGGGCATCCCCAGCCTGCCGGCACTCACACCCGGCGGCGACTACGATGACGTCACCTTTCTGGACGCGTTCCTGGCGACGATCATGCGCCGGGGACGCCAGGACCTCCTGCTCAAATCGTGGCTGCCGCTGCACAACTATTTCCTCAACCACCCGCCCGATTATCCACGCGACGATGTGAATCTGCTGAGCACGCCGCTCTCGTCAGCCGAGGCGAACCAACGCGGGCTGACGCCGGTCGAAGCCCAGGCGATCAACCGGGCGCGGCAGATCTCCCGTCTGCCGCGCTCCCAGGGCGGGTTTTATCGCGGCGATACGATTTACGAGGACTCGAACGCGTTCCGCAAGTTCGAGGCGTACCACAAGGTGGTGATGGAGCGCGTGGGAGTTGCCATGCCGATCATTTCGACAGAGGGGGGTGTGATTGCCGGCACACAAGAGGACCCCCGTTATCCGCCGGTCTCGGACGAGGACGTAGCCCGCTGGACAGTGGCGGCATACAACTACATGCTGGATCAGGCCCCCCCGTACTACTTTGCGTTCACGCCCTGGCTGCTGGTGAATCAGGCGGCAGGCGGGGGGACCGGCCTGTGGGAGGCAGCGGCCTGGTACAAGATGGACGGCTCGACTCTGCCGGTGATACGCGCGTTAAAGGAGAACATCGCGGGCCGGTCATCAGCCCTGCGCCGCTACACGCCGGCGGCGTTAGTCGCCTGGCTGGCTGCCGGCGCACCGGGGAGCGGTCCGACGGTTGGCCAGAGCGGGGGAGCTTCGCCGTTCACAGCCATGTCGCCGGTGGCTGCCGCCCCACCGCCGGGCACCGAGCGCTACACACTGTACGCCAACGAGTCGGCATCGCTGCGCTGGGAGCGGGAGGATGATTCCGGAACTGTGCGCGTGTCGGTTTTGGCCAGCATGGCGTTGGCGGGACAACTTCAGCTTTGGTCGAACGGGCAGATCGCCAGGACGTGGCCTGTGACGTTGTCCGCCGGCGGAACCTTTTCGCAGCGGTGGCGGCTGTCCGGCAGCTCGAACATCCTGGGGTTACGCCTGGTGGACTCGGCAGCGACCCGGCTGGCGGAGTACGGCCTGACGGACCGGCCGCCGCCGCGTGTGTGGTCGACCCTGACGGCATCGCCCCCGACCACGTCGGCTTACTCGCAGGTGGCGCAGGCGCAGACGGCCTTGCAGTGGGACCCGCGCCTGGACGAATTCGGCATCCGTCTGAAGCGGGCCAGTGCGCGTCGCGGGGAAACCGTGTGGCGATTGGTGCAGGCGATCTACCAGGACCCGACCGAGTCGAGCGGCAATCACAACATCTACGTGGAAATCCTGGACGAGCAGGGTCGCCGGATCGTCGGCCAGCGGGCCTGGGTGGTCTGGGAAGGCGGGCAAACACCCATCTTCACGCAAGACAAGCCGGCCCCGGAATACGCCGCTGATTTCCCGATGTACGCCAAGATCGGCTCGTACCAGGTGGAGGTGGAAGGGCTGAGCGACGTGGTGAGCGGAATGGGGTTGCCAGTTCGCCATCACGTCAACTTCCTGCTAACGTTCCAGCGCGCATCGAACTGAGTGGCTCCGCCGCGCGTTCGTTTTCCCCGCAACAGTCACCACGAGCATGGCCTGCACGCGCCACCGCGCACGCCGGACGATGGACGACGGACGGCAGACGACACGTGGAGCGACGCAACACGCACCAACAGATCGCGAAGTTGACAACGTCGGCTTCTGACAGTAAAATGTAGGCAGGCTTCGCTTGCCGCGCATGGCGTTTGCCCACAAGTCGCAGGGGCAGGTTTGAAACTGCCTCCGAAACTTGCTACGACCTCCTCAGGCTGTGGGACGGCGCCGGTACAAAACCGGCATCAAGGGCACAGGCTTGGACACCTGTAGGGCAGAACAGGTTCTGAGATGGCCGACCTGAGCGGTGACGGAAGCGCGCTGCCATGCGCGCATGCCAGGCAGGTCGCCGCCCCGGCACCAGGCCTGGCCCGATCTTAGGACAGGGAGAGTGGATTAGTGAAGAGACGCTACCTGCTTGCCAGCATGCTCGTGCTGCTCACGCTGCTCACGACGGCAGCTCGCCCCCCACAAGAGCCCCCCATCACCTACTTGCGGTACGATACCGAGATCACGTTGGGCACGGACGGAGTCTTCACCGTTCGCGAGGTCCAGCAGATTCAGTTCGATGGCCGGTACCACACAGCGTTCGCCGAAGTGCCGCTGGCTTACGTAGCCGACATCGAACAGATTCGCGTGCTTGAGAGGGACACGCCCTACAGATCGAACGGAGTCGGGACGGGCAGTTTTCGGACGGATCGCTCGAATGACAGTGTCTACGTTGACTGGGAGTACACCTACACCAAGCCAGGGGACGTGCGCACCTTCGTCCTGGAGTACGTCGTGAGCGGCGGGCTGTGGGTCTACCCCGACGGAGACATCCTGGAGTGGCGCGCCGTGCCGGCGGACCGCAGCGGGTTTCCGGTGCGGGCCAGCCGCGTGACGGTCAATCTGCCCTCCATTGTGCCGATAGACCAGGTGCAGCACACAGCGTTCGGGCCGGGGTTCGACACGCAGGTCACCGGGCAGCAGGTCATCTTCGAGTCCACCGAGCCGATCCCCGACGGCACACGCTTCCAGGTGCAGGTCGGCTTTCCCCACGGCCTGGTGAGTGCTGCCGTTCAGCCATGGCAAGAGAACGCCGACTCGGCGAAGCTGGTGTACCGCATGGAAGCGCTGGACGTTGATCTAACCATCGGCGCCGGGGGCCAGTTGAGCGTGGAAGAGCGGCAGCGGGTTGCCATCGATGCCGGCGCTCTGTACGTCGGGCATCGAGAAATCAGTGCCCGGTATCTGGATGCCATCTCCGATGTACGGCTGTTTGAGGGAGATCGGTCGTTCACCGAGTCGGATGACACGTGTGACTACTGCTTCCGCGTTGTGCAAGTGCCCGGCAGTGCCGGCTGGGCAGAGTACGATGCGGCATCGCACGAGCTGCGCGTCGACGAGACGCAGATCGGCGAGGTTGACGTTGTCTGGCAGGTGCCTCCTCTGGTCAAAGGGGAAGCAACGACCTTCCGGATCGCATACACCGTAGAGGGCGCAATCCTGGTGCGCGAGGATGAGCAACTGCTGGACTGGACGGCAGTCTTCTCCGGCCGCGAGGTTCCGGTCGAATCGGCTCGCGTGCGCGTTCACCTGCCGCCGGGGCTATCGCCGGAAGACGTGGTCATCGAGGGTGGGGAGGTGGTGATCGAGCCAGACGGCGTCGTGCGCGTGGTGCACAGCGGGCCGGTGGCCGCCGGCGAGGCGTGGCCGGTCAAGATCGCAATGCCGGCCGGCGCGACGAGTGCCAGGACGCCGGAATGGCAACAGGCCATGGACAGGGTGCTGGCAGCGGGTCGCCAGGCCGAGGCTGACCGCGCCCGTCTTCAGATGGCGTTTGGTGCCGGCGCTCTGCTGATCCTGTTTGGGGGACTGGCCGGGTTGGTTCTCGTCTGGTACCGGTGGGGCCGGGACAAGCCGGCCGGCCCGGTCGCAGATTACCTCAAGGAGCCGCCGTCCGATCTGCCGCCGGGGATCGTCGCCTACCTCCTCGACGAGAGGCCGACCACCAAGGGGGTACTGGCCTCGCTGTTTCATCTCGCGAATCTGGGCCTGCTGCGGATCACGCTGGTTCCTGGGATCAGGCTGCAACGCAACTGGGGCGGGAAACTGGAGGAAGGGCAAACGATTCAGTCGGCAGATGGTGAACCGGTGAGGATACCAAGCCACCTGGTGACCCTGTACAACACGCTGCGAGAAGCGATACCGAAGACGAGGCCGGTGTCCCTGGATCACGTGTCCGATCCGTTCCGCCGGGTGCTGCCGGAGGTGTACGCGGCCATGGGATACGAGGCGGAGCGCTTCTTCTCGTCTCTGCCGGCCACAGCCCGCCACCGGTGGCTGGTTCGCGGGCAGTGGATGGTGTTGGGCGGGTTCGTGATCTCGGCAGCCGCGCTCTGCAAACTGGGCTCGGAAGTCGGTGGGATGGCGATCACGCCGGTGCTGGCTTTCATGGTCATCGGCGGTCTGCTGATCGTGCTCAGTCGCTGGATGCCGCAGCGGACGACCGTCGGTTCTGAGGAAGCAGAACGCTGGCGAGCGTTCAAGCGATACCTGAAGAATCTGAAGCGGTATGGCGACCTGGCGGAGGCCCAACGAATCCTGGACCGGCACTTCGCCTATGCCGTGGCGATGGACGTAGAGAACGTGGTCCTTTCCCAGGCCGAGGAGATGGGTGGCCGAATGCCGACCTGGACGCGACCGGTGCAGGTGGGCCGCCGCGATGGCGACGACGACAGTCGCCCGCTGGTCGTGCGACATAAACCGGAACCTCAACGTCAGCCGGCACGACAACAGGGCAGTAGGATGGAGCGGATCGATAAGGATCGACCGCCTGTTTCGCTGCCCACGCTTGATGGCGTGTCCAGGAAGATGGCCAAGACGCTGGACAAGGCCAGCGACAGCCTGACCCACCTGTTGAACGGGGCAGCGGGCGACGGGACAGACACCCCGTTCAGTCTGGTGGTCAGGGGAACAGGCAAGGCCACAGAGATGACATGGCACGCCACAACCTCAACCTTCGATGTGCTGGGCGACATCCTCGAGGTCCTGGGCTCGTCAGGCGGAGGCAGTGGCGGCTACAGCGGCTCCTCTTCGCGGAGCAGTTGGAGTTCGAGTCGCAGTTCCAGTTTCAGCAGGTCGTCGAGCAGCCGGAGCAGCAGTTCACGCAGCAGTGGCGGAGGCGGCCGGCGCGGGTTCGGCTGAGCCGTTCCGGCCGAGAATTGGGGCCTCCAGACCGTTTACTTTTGGCGAGAACTTTGGTATAATAGTGACAATTCAGGGACACGAATCATGGCAGAAGCGATCAGGGCCCCAGGTGGTTGAGGTGCTCGCATGACCGAGGCGAAGCCAGCCATCACGGTAAGCATTTCCGAAAACAGGATGCGGGCTTTTCTGACGTTGCCTCGCCCGGCCGCTGGCGGACCGTATCCCTACACCGAAGATGACATCTACGAGGCCCTCACCGGCGTTGGGGTGGAATCCGGTGTGCTCCTGGAGGAGATAGAAGATCTGGTGGCCAAGGAGCGGTACGTGAAGCGTCACCTGGTCGCTGAGGGTACGCCACCGGTACACGGCACAGATGCCCGGCTCGAGTTTATCGTGGAGATCCCGGAATCTGGCAGGCCTCAGGAGAAAGACTACGACCGGGTCGATTACCGTGATCTGGGGATGGTGGTCAACGTCAAAGCGGGCCAGGTGTTGGCCCGCAAGACACCGGCGACGATGGGAGAGGCCGGCATCAACGTGATCGGCCGACCCATCCCTCCCCGCAACGGGCGTGACTTCCCACTCTCCGTAGGGCGAGGGGCGGCGTTCTTGGAGGCCAATCCGCTGGAGGTCGTGGCCACGATTGACGGCCAATTCCAGGTGCGCGGGTTCGGCAGGAGTCAGCGCATCTCAGTGGAACAGACCTTCACGGTGAACGGGGATGTTGATTTCTCCGTCGGCAACCTGGAAGTTGATGGCAAGGTCGTCGTTCACGGCAACGTGCGCAGCAGCTTCGAGGTCAAGGCGACCTCGGACATTGACATCCACGGGTTTGTAGAGGATGCCACGTTGGAGAGCGGGGGAGACGTACAGGTCAGGCGAGGCGCAGTCAGCGGGCCCAACCGAGCGAAGATCGTCGCCACAGGGGACGTCCACCTGCAGTTTGCGGATCGCACAGACGTGATCACGCAAGGGGACATTTATGTCGACCGAGAAGCTGTGCGCTGCAACTTTCAGGCCGACGGGGCCGTCTTCGTGGGTGCCGAGCGCTCGTCTGTTGGAGACATTGTGGCCGGGACCATAGATGCCGGCCGGGAGATCAGGGTTGTCAATGTGGGCTCTGGTCGCGGCGTGGTCACGCGCCTGCGTGTCGGCGAGAAGCCGTCGCACGCGCGCAAGCGACGGGAAGTGCGCAAAGAGATGGAGCAGAGTGTCAAGAATCTGACCATGGTCAACACGCAGATCAGGCATCTGGAGGGGCAGAAGGATGCCTATGGCAAGCTGCCCCCCGATCGGGCAGAGTTGTTGGCTCGATTGATGGGAGTTCAGGAAGTGTTGGAGGAACAGACAAGGCAGCAAAAGAGCGAGTTGGCGGCATTCTCCCGCGAGGGCGGGGATTCCAACCCGCGTGTGCTTGTCTCGGGCCAGCTCTCCGCCTGGACAGAGGTGACCATCAAAGGGTGCGTCCGCATGTTCACGGAACCGCTGGAACAAGTGCTGATTGATCTGACGGAGGATGGGTCTGCGGTGGTTGCGACAGCGCTAGGCGAGAGGTATTAGGTCATGGACATAGACGTTCTGCTGACCGGTGCAGTGGTGATCACCATGAACCCTGCCGGTAACGTGTGGGAGGACGGAGCTGTAGCGGTGGCCGGACAGGAGATCGTGGCGGTTGGGCCTACCGACGAGATCGTCGCCGCCTATCGGGCGACCGAGGTGGTGGACTGCAGCGGCCATGTGATCATGCCCGGCCTGATTAACGCCCACACCCACGTACCGATGAGCTTGCTGCGTGGCCTGGCCGACGATCGGCAGCTCGACGTTTGGCTGTATGGCTATATGCTCCCCGTGGAGCGCGCCTTCGTGAACCAAGACTTCTGCCGGCTGGGTACGTTGCTCTCGTGCGCGGAGATGATTCGCTCGGGCACGACCTGCTTCGTGGACATGTACTACTTCGAGGGGGCGGTGGCCCAAGCTGCTGCGGAATCCGGGATGCGGGCGATCTGTGGGCAGACGATCATGAAATGGTCCACCCCAGATGCCGTGAGTTATGATGAAAGCCTGGCGTATTGTGAGGAGTTCATCAAGGAATGGAAGGACCATCCCTTGATCGTGCCGGCTGTTGCGCCACATGCGCCCTATTCCTGCACAGAGGAGATCTTGCAACAGACCCGCGAGTTGGCCCTGCGCTACGATGTGCCCCTGCTGATCCACCTCTCGGAAACCGAGCGGGAGGTGGAGGAGACACAGGCGGAGATGGCGTTGCCGCCGATTGCCTGGGTCGCTTCCCTGGGACTGTTCGAGGCCAAGACCATCGCCGCCCACTGCGTGCACCCGCGTCACGGCGAACTGGAAATCCTGCGCGATTACGGCGTAGGCGTGGCCCACAACCCCACCAGCAATCTGAAGCTGGCCAGCGGTGTGGCACCGGTTGCCGAGATGCTCGCCAAGAAGATCAACGTCGCTATCGGCACGGACGGCGCGGCCAGCAACAACGACCAGGACATGTTCGAGGAGTTGCGCTTGGCTGCGTTGCTCCCGAAAGGGGTGGAACGGGACCCGACGGCCGTTCCGGCGCAGCAAGCTCTGGCGATGGCCACGATAGAGGCTGCTCGGGCGATTCACATGGACGATCTGATCGGGTCATTGGAGCCGGGGAAGCGGGCCGACATGGTGGTCGTTGACTTGCAGCCGACCCACCTGACGCCGAAGTACCTGCCCACGCGGGACACAATCTACTCACAGGTGGTCTACAGTGCCAAGAGCAGCGACGTGCGGCACGTCATGGTCAATGGCCGCTTCCTCTTGCGCGACGACGATCTCCTGACTCTGAACTTGCCAGACGTGCAGCGCGACGCGCAGCGCTGCGCCGGAGACATTTTCGCCTTCCTGGCCGAGCGGGAGGATGATCTGTTGAGCAAGCTGGTGGCCATCAGTGGTGTGGAGCACCAGGAAACGTTCGAGGTCCAAGTCAAGGCGCAATTGAGCGAGGCACTCGATCTGCTGAGACTTCTCGACCAACCTGAGGTGGTCATCGGACGGGGGAGCGAGCGGGAACAGTATGACACCTATCTGCTCTTCGGACCGAATCAGGGGCGCATTCGCTACCGCGAGGATTTCGTGACCGGAGGGGACGGAGTCGTGCAGCCTTTCTTCTTCCTCACGCTCATGGAAACCGCGGAAAAGGTGCCCTACGAACACGCTGTGGTGCTGTCGAGAGCGCGCTATGTGGCCCAGGCCGACCGGTCGCTGCGGTTCTACCGTGAGTACTTTCGACCCGTGGAGGTGCGTGAGGTGCAGAAACATCGCCAGCGCCGCTACATCGCCTTTCGGGGCACCGGCTTTGTGATCAACCTGGACACGATGACGCGCCCGGCCAAGGATGAGGTATTCCTGGAGATCAAGAGTCGTACCTGGTCACGCAAGGATGCCATCCGCAAAACGGAACTGATCGGTCAATTGCTCTCGGTCTTTGGCATCGAAGAACAGGCTTTGAGAGAAAAGGACTACGTCGAATTCGACGCGTAGGCCGGACCTATGCGCAGGCCCGCGCGGGCCGTGCGAGCTTCGAACGAAAGAAGACCCTGCA
>CAZDTE010000008.1:14502-44066 GCA_964508275.1 uncultured Ardenticatenales bacterium | reverse complement strand
TGCACCCTATGGTTTGCCCCCATTTTTTGAAAAGATACTCTGGAAAAGCCTAATGAACTGCCGTTGCCTGCTTCAAACGTCGAACCAGGGCCGGCAGGACAGCGATGACGCGGTCTATGTCACTCATCGTGTTCTGGTAGCCGAGCGAAAAGCGCAGCGCGCCATAGCAGCGCGACAGGGGCAGGCCCATAGCTCGCAGCACGTGAGACGGTTCCGCTGCTCCCGACGTGCAGGCGGACCCGCTTGACGCACAAATCCCTTCCAAGTCGAGGCCCATCAAGACCCCTTCCGCTTCGATGCCATCGAGCGTCAGGCTTAGGTGGCCAGGCAGGCGACCGGTAGGCGAGCCGGTCATCTGCGCCTCGGGAATGGCCGCGAGCAACGCTTCCGCCAACCGTTTCCGCAGGGCGGTCAGGCGGCGATTTTCGGACTCCCGGCCCTCCTGAACGATCCTCAACGCGGTGGCCATGCCCACGATGTACGGCACGTTGTGGGTCCCTGCACGGCTGTTCTGTTCCTGCCCCCCGCCCGTGAGTGTGGGCCAGATGCGTGTCCCTCGGCGAACATACAGGACACCAACACCTTTTGGCGCATAATGCTTGTGCCCCGATAGCGCCATCAAGTCAACGTTCAGGCTATCCACACGCAAGTCCAGGTAGGCAGCAGCCTGAACGGCGTCTGTGTGGAACGGAATGCCCCTCTCTCTGGCCAGAGCACCGATCTCGGCAATCGGCTGGACGGTTCCGACCTCGTTGTTCGCGTACATCACGCTGATCAGGATCGTGTCTCCGCGGATGGCATCCGCCACAACCGCCGGACCCACCAGGCCCTGGCCGTCCACGGGCACGACCGTCAACTCGAAGCCAAAGCGCTTCTCCAGGTCTTGGGCCGTGTGCAGGACTGCGTGGTGCTCGATCGCCGATATGATGATGTGCCGACCCCGCTGCTGGTTGGCCAGGGCCACACCCCTGACTGCCAGATTGTCGCTCTCCGAACCGCAAGCGGTGAAGACAATCTCCCCCGGCTGGCAGTCGAGTATTTCTGCGACCTGTAGCCGCGAGTCTTCCACGGCCCGATGGGCTTCCTGGCCCAGGCGATGTATGCTGGACGGATTGCCAAAAGAGGCGCCGAAGTAGGGGGCCATCGCCGCAACCACATCCGGATGCACCGGCGTCGTCGCCGAATGGTCCACATAGATGACGCTGCCTGTGTCGGTGGGATTCATGACCACACGTGTCTCAGAAAAAGGTTTCCGGCAGCTATTTGAATCCTCTGCGCCAAGTAGCTGCCTGGCCGCTACTGCTTCTTCTAATGATAATACATCCTTGGGGAAACGTCAAACCGAGAGGACGGCCGGTAGCACCGCTGGGCGAAGGCCTGCCTGCTCAGGCAGAGTGGCGCGCAGCCGCCGACGACCATGGTGACTGTTGTGACCGAAGCACGCCCACACCGTGTCGCGTTTGGCATCGAGGCCAGTGTCTGTTATAATAGGGGCGTCATAGCAATCCGTTTGAGGAGGTCTAGATGTCACTGCAACAAGAGGAAATCGAGATGACGGCGGTGGCCACCGCAGTGGAGGTGCAGAACGAGGAGCCGGAGGCAAACGCACCGGGCCCTGAGCAGGAAAAGGCTCGCACCCCACTCCGGGAGCTTCAGCCAGGTATGGAGCTGCAAGGTATTGTGTGTAGCTTGCAGCCCTATGGAGCCTTCGTGGATGTTGGAGCTGAGCGCGATGGCCTGCTGCACATATCTCAGCTCGGTGAAGGGTTTGTCCAGCGCGTGGAGGACGTATTGCACATCGGGCAGGACATCACGGTCTGGGTGCGCGATGTGGATGAGCAGCGCGGACGCATTCGCTTGACCATGCGCATGCCAGGTCAGACCCTGGCGCCCCGTCGTAAGTTGGGCGACCTGATCGAAGGAGAAGAGATGGAAGGTCGGGTGGCCAGCGTCACCCAGTTCGGCGCCTTCGTGGATATCGGTGCAGAAACCGACGGCCTCATCCACGTTTCTCAACTGTCCAACACGAGGGTTGATCACCCCGCTGACGTTGTCACCCGTGGAGAACGTATCCGCGTGCGTGTCCTCAGCGTAGACATGGAACGCCGCCGCATTGGCCTGTCCATGAAGGCTGTGGACCGCAGATCTGAGCAGCGCTCGCCCATGCCCGCCGACCAAACCGATGACGACTTGCCAACGGTCGTTGAGGTTGCCTTCCGAGCCGCTCAGGCAAGCCGCGATCCTGCGGAGGCGGCATAGCGACGGAAGCTGCTGGCATAGGAGGATTGTCTTTGTCTGAACACATGCTGCTGGAACAGGTGCTTTCTGAGATCGCCTCCCTGCGCCAGGAGGTCGGCAAGATCTCCGGCAAGGTGGACCGGGTGTATGACCGATTGTACGGGGAGTCTGTCCGGGCCGAAAACCCTCCCCCCCAACGCTTTCGGCCTCCCTCCACTCCCCAAGAACCGCCGGCTGCAACCGATCTCGCGGCCGGCCTTACCGGGAATTGGGTCGAACGCCTGGCGCGCCAGGCCCGCGAGCTGGGCCTGGACATCCCGGAAGAAGCCTTGCAGCAGATGCCCAACTCCCCGCCTGGCAACGACGAATCTTGAGGAGCATAGGCTCCGGCTGGTCGTCGGCAATTCAACCGATTGCTCGTGACCTGGCGAGCGCGGTGACGCCTGGTGGCGGCGGTTTCGGCGAGGGGGAAACATGTCGGAGTTGCGCAAAGATATTGTCACGCGCGAGTGGGTGATCATCGCGCCGGAGCGTGAGGAACGGAGCGGACACCACCCTTTCTCTGTGGCGTCGCGGCCAGCCTCCGCACGACCGGCAGAACCGGACACGGCCTCATGTCCCTTTTGCCCAGGCAATGAAGCAGCGGAGCCGGAGACGTGGGCTTGGCGATCTCCGGGCAGTCCCCCCAACTCTCCGCACTGGTGCGTGCGCGTGATCCCCAACAAATACCCGGCGCTGAGTCTGCTCCGGCCCGTTTCCCGGAACGATCACCACATCTACGATTGCATGACCGGCGCCGGTGCACACGAACTCGTGGTGGAAACTCCGCGCCACGGCGTCAATGTGGTGGCCGAACCAGTCGCGAATCTGGTCCACGTTTTGGAAGCTTATCAAGCGCGTTACCAGGCCCTCAGCCAGAATCCGCAGATCGAGCACGTCTCCGTCTTCAAGAATCATGGCTGGGAGGCCGGAGCCTCCATCCCACACGCCCACTCCCAAATCGTGGCCACACCCGTGATCCCCCAACTGGTGTGGAACAACAAGCAAGGCCAGATTCAGTATCGTGAATACAGGGACACGTGCGTCTACTGCGATGTGATCCAGGCGGAATTGTCCCTCAACGAGCGGCTGATCGCGAGCAACGACCACTTCGTGGGGCTGTCCCCATTCGCTGCGCGCTACCCTTTCGAGATCTGGATCGTGCCCCGCCGGCACGCGGCTTCGTTCGCGACACTGAGTGCGGACGAGCGGCTCGCACTGGCCGAAATCTTGCACCTGCTGTTAACCCGCCTGGCAGATGCCCTGGACGATCCGCCCTACAATTACCTGATGGTCTCCGCACCCTGCAAGATGGTGGATCAAGATGACTCTTTCCATTGGCACATGGAAATCATCCCCCGCCTCTCGGTCGTCGCCGGCTTTGAGCTAGGGTCCAACATCTTTATCAACACGGTGACGCCGGAGGGTGCTTGCAGCTACCTGCGCAAGAGCCCGAAGAAAAAGAGCCAGAATCAACGAGCCCGTGAATTGCCGCATGAGCCGACGCCTAAGCTGTGATCCCGCAGTTGGCCGGTTCGCCCACCTGCGGTCTCGCTGAAGGGAGCGCGATAACTGATGTTCTCACGTATGACACCGATTCGATTGGCCGCCCTACTGCTGATTGTGCTGCTGCTGTCGCCCGCGACTCAAGCCGCGCCGCCGGCCGATGCCCCCTCGCCGATGGCCGTGTTCGCCCAGATGCAACAACAGGCCGCCGGCCCCCTGTTCGTTCACTGGGACGAGGCCACCGGCATTCCACGTTTCCTGCGCGGGACGATCCCCTTTGTAGTTCCGGATGGCAAGCACACGGCGACCGGCCGGGCGATCGCGTTCTTCGAGCGGTACCGCGATCTGTTCCGCATGACCGCCCCGGCGCTGGAACTGACTCCGGTGGAAGTGAGCACAGATACGGTGGGCATGACTCACGTCCGCCTGCAACAGCAAGTCGGTAGCGTGCCGGTCTGGGGCGCGCAGATGGTGGTCCACCTCGACGACGCCGGCCACGTGTGGGCCGTCAATGGCACCTACCTCCCCGGCACCACCGTGAACACCACGCCGAGCGTGATGTTTGCTGGCGCGGTGACGGCAGCCCGAACTCACCTACTCACAGACGAGCGCGCGACCCTGAACGCAGACCAGTCGGAGCTGGTCGTTTACCGGCGCGGCGGGCCAGCGGTGCTTGCCTGGAAGGTGCAACTGTGGGCCGATGACCCCCTCGGCAACTGGACCGTTTTCGTGGACGCGCACGACGGCTCCGTCATCCACCGGCTGAACAGTCTGGATACAGCCCGAGACAGGAGAACATTCGACGCAAACCACACGTCGAGCTTGCCCGGCACACCGGTCTGCGACGAGAGCAACCCCACTTGCACCGGCGGTGATCCGCCCGCCAAGGCGGCACACCGCAACGCCGGCGTCACCTACGATTACTACTTCACAAAGTTTGGTCGCGATAGCTACGACGACGCCGGGGCCACGCTCGTCTCCACCGTACATTACAATAACAACTACAACAACGCCTTCTGGAACGGCAACCAGATGGTGTATGGCGACGGTGACGGCGTACTGTTCTCGTATTTCAGTGGTGGGTTAGATGTTGTTGCGCACGAGCTGACCCACGCTGTGACCGACCTCACCGCCGATCTGATCTACGAGGACCAGTCCGGTGCGTTGAACGAATCGTACTCCGACGTGTTCGGCACATTCACCGAGTTCTTTGGCGAGCCGGCCCAGGCTGACTGGCTGTTGGGCGAGGACATTTACACACCGGGCACGCCAGGCGATGCCTTGCGCAGCCTGGCGGACCCCACGCTGGGGACGTTCGACGCCACCGACCCCCGCAACAGCGGCGGCCAACCCGATCACATTGACAGCTATGCCTACTACCCTCTAGTCATCGACAGCGGCGGCGTACACACCAACAGCGGCATCCCTAACAAAGCGGCCTACCTTGTCGCCCGGGGCGGGACGTTTTACGGCGTGCCCGTTGCCGGAATCGGGATCACCAAGACCGAGCAGATCTACTACCGGACGTTGGTCCATTACCTGACCCCGGCGTCGGACTTCTGGGCCGCGCGGGAAGCTAGCATCCAAAGCTGCCTGGACATGATCGGTTCCTTCGGAATCATCCCTGCCGATTGCGGTTCTGTCCAAAACGCCTTCGCCGCGGTCGGCATCGGACCGGGCACGCTCCAGAACCACCTCCTCTTCTTGCCGTTGATCCAGCGGGATTATGCGCCCGGCCTACCGCAGGGAATCTACGGGCGCGTCACCGATGGCAGCAACCCGGCAGCCGGAGTCATCCTGGCTCTGCGCAACTGCGCCGGCTCTTCCTGCACGACCCAGGCGACGACCACGACCGACAGCAACGGCAACTATCGGTTCACGGGGGTGCCGTCGCTCGCCGGGGGCCACTGGTACTACGTACTCTATTCGAACCAAGACCTAGCTGTGGCGGGTGCGGCACGGAAAGATTCGCCGACCGGGAACCACGTTTCCGCCTGGTATGCGGACAAAATCAGCCCGTACCTGGCCGGGACGAATCGGCACGGCGGAGACTTCGACATCGCCGACATCCCATTAACCGGCCCTGCCGATGGCAGCAGCCAGTCGTTCCCCATCACGTTCGATTGGCTCCGCCGCCCGGCGTCGTTCCCGGATCTGTACCAGGTCCAGTTGCTCGATGCAGCAGGAAACACCAAGGGGCTCGGCAACATCACCGACTACTTCGGGAGTGAAGATACGCTGAACAGCCTCCCGGCAGGCACAAATCTGGGCGTGCCCTACTTCTGGAACGTGATCGCCTACGGGCCGGATGGCTACGGCCTGTCCCACGACACCTACCAAATCACGTTCGCTGTGCTGGCCAACGGCGAACCGGGCGTGATGACCGTGACTCGCGTGCCCACGTCGCAGGTGCAGGATATGGAGGAGCTTCGGTCTCGCAACAGGTACTACTGATTTGATCTCTCCTTCGCTGACGATTGCCGTACTTGCCATCCTCTTCCTGTCGACCTTCACGCGATCCGCGCTCGGCTTCGGTGACGCGTTGATCGCGATGCCTTTGCTGGCCTTGGTCGTCAGCATGCGGGTGGCCACCCCTTTGGTCGCTTTTGCCGCCTCAACAATCGCCGTCACGATTCTGTTAAGAGGATGGCGACGGGTGGACGCCGGCGCGGCCTGGCGCTTGATCGTTTCGTCCCTGGCCGGGATCCCCGTCGGATTGTACTTTCTCAAGACAGCCCCCGAACCGCTGATCAAGGCGGCCCTGGGTGCTTTGTTGATCGCATTTGGGTTGTATAACCTGGTCATGCCCAAAATGCCCAGCCTGCGGAGCGAGAAACTGGCCTACGCGTTCGGCATGATCGGGGGGATTCTAGGCGGGGCCTACAACATGAACGGCCCACCTGTGGTGGTTTATGCCACGCTGCGTGAGTGGCCGCCAGACAGCTTCCGCCTGACGCTGCAAGCTTACTTTCTACCGACAGGAGGGTTGATCCTGATCAGTCACGGGCTGGCGGGCCTGTGGACTCCCACCGTGCTACACTTGTATGCCTACGCCCTGCCGGTCATCCTGCTCGCGATTCTGCTCGGCGGGAAGGCCAGCAAGCACGTGTCCGCCGGCCAGTTCAACCGCGTCGTCTACGCATGTCTGGTTGTGATGGGGGCGCTGCTCTACATTTGAGGGGGCACATGTATCATCTCAATAATCCGGGGTGAGCAGAACGTCATGCCCCCCTAACCTGAGGTTAGGCCTAACCTGAGGTTAGGGCCTAACCCCCCAACTTTGGGGGGGGCATGTGCTCCCCCAGAATTGGGGACCGGGGGGCGTTCCCCAAGTTATTGAGATGATACGGGCACATCAATTCAACCGACCGAGGAACTGGTTCAGAGCATCCATCGCGTCACGGAGGGCCGGCGGTTCATCGGGGTTAGCATCGATCGTGACCACCGAGTGAGTTTCCCCATCACGATGGTACGTGATCGTATGAATCATGCGATCGCAGCAAGTGACGTCGGGCAGATAGGAATCTCGCAGGCTGAAGAAGTCCGCTCGCTCCAGTGCCGCGAGCAGTTGCATAACGTCATCCGGGGCGACGTGCCAGGTGCGTGTGCCGTCGAGGCTGCTTTGCACCTCCACGCTCCCGTCACGGCGGATGGCGAAAACCTCGGTCATGGCGGTGAATCCGCCCTCCCGGCGGTACACGATGACGACGTCGGCTCCCGGCACGAGAGGGCCACCCGGCGGTCGGGCTTCTGGGCTCACCTGCGCGGGCACCGTCGGGGTATTCGCCGGTCCCGTCGGCCCGCAGGCCGCCACGAGCACGAATAATCCGCAGACGAGCAGAAAAACGATCCTCTTCTCAGTCACCATGTTTACCCCCGCGCAGTAGTCAGGTGTCATGTACTGCGTATTGCGTCATGCGTACTTACGGTGACACGCATTACGCATCACGTTTCACGCTCGACGAAGCCTCGTCCCTTGGTGGCGAGCAGCCGCTCATGGGCATTGTTGCCCCCCTCATCCTCCGGCCAACACCAGCGTCGGGTCGCCGTACAGGAGATAGCTCGCCCAGGTCAGGTGGTCCCACTCTGGATCATCGATCAGCGCACGCCGGGTGGCGCGCAGAGCTATGCCCAACGGCTCACCGCCCAGCAAGTGCCGGTAGAACGTGGTCGCGAACCGCACGCTGAGCGCGTCATCGATGCGCCAGAACGTGCCCACGATGTTGCGGCCGCCGGCGGCCAGAAAGGCCTCCGCCAGGCCGCGAGCGCCGTCGTGACTCTCCTCCCAGCCGCCGGCCTGGCCCGTCTGGCAGGCGTTGGAGACCACGAGCAGCGGCGGCGCCTCCATCCGACCGATGGTTTGGGCGGTCAGCACCTTCTGACCATCAGCGCTCAGAACCCAGGCGCTGCGCTCCGGGGCCTGTGGGTCGTAGAACGCATGACCGGCATAGTGTACCAGATCGTACCGACCCTCCTCCAGCGCAGCCACGATCTCGTAGGGACCCGGCTCCTTCCGTTCCCACACCTCGACGGAGATGTTGGGGTGTTCACCAAACAGTTCCCCAAGTCGCCGGCCCTCGTCGGCAGCGCCCGGCAAGTTGTCTGCCGGATCGGCGATGATCAAGGCCCGGACATGAGTTCCGGCAGCGCGGATCGGGCGCAACCGGATGTGGCTCACCTGTCGCTTCAGGACCCGCGCCATCGGAAAACGGGCCGCCAGCGGCTCCCCGCCCACCTGCAACAATTCCCAGGGCAGCAGCGCTGTGTTCGAATCCAATCGCAGGACCAAGTGGCCGGCCGGGTCGAGGGAGTCGAGGACGGCCTGCAGGTCGTCACGCAGCAAGTAGTGGCGCATCTGCTGGCCCAGGGCTTCCAGGTTGCGCGACGCAGAGTCGGCATCTCCTTCAGCATGTTCGGCCAACACATCCACGGCACCGAGCAGCTCGCGGATGAAGTCGCTCTGCACCGGCCAGGAGATCTCCGGCACCTCGGCCACCCCTTCCGCGCCGGCAAAGACGTAGCTGATGGTGTCATCCTCGTAGGTCGCGTCCAGATAGTACCGCCGTTGCGGGTGCGAGTCAGAACGCGGCAAGGGTTCGGTCACCTCCGGCTCCAGCGCTATTGCGGTCAAACGCCGTTCCACGCCGAGGATGTCCGCCCGTGCTTGCTCCAGCCGCGCCTGGAGCAAACCGGCCTGGCCAGGGGATTGCCCTTCTTGGAGGACGATCTCGAAACGGGAACGGTGAGCGCTTTGGGCAGCTTCGACGCCCTTCCTGATCGCCGGGAGCTTTTCGGCGTCGATCTCCACCAGCGTGATTTCGGTGAGCGGTTGCTGCGGTTCCGCTTCTGCCAAGGCATCGATCACGCCGGAAAGAAACGCCTGCACCGACTCGGCCACATCGACGCCGCCGGTGCCAGCGCCGTGGACGATGGTGGCGATCCTGGACAGATGCAGTTGCCGGGCAGCTTGGGACACGCTGCGTCCGATCTGCCGGACGACCGTCGCGTCAAACCGGGCCGTCTCACCCAGGCCGGCAACGCAGACCAAAGGGGCCGCGATGCGACCGGCCGTCGGCACGAAGAACAGCTCTCCACGGCGACCGGTCATGCTCCCCTGCTGGGCGAAGTAGTGCAGGGCACCGCCAAGCTGGCCGTTCACGTAGCCCTCGGCGCCGCTGCAATCCATGCCGGCAACATGGTTGACGACGATGCACTCCGCCGGCTCATCGGTGATCGACCCGGCCACGACGCGCACCGTGAGCCGGCGGCGGTCAAAAGGGGGCGACGCGCCCTCCACCAGCGCTGCATCAGGGCCAGCCCGACGCGTATCGGGATCGGGCGGCTGCCACGGTGGCAGCGGGCGGCGATCGTAATACGCCTGGCGAGCGGCATGATAGTGGATCAGCAGGGCCGGCCAGCGGCAGTCGGCAGCGAAGTCGAGCCGGGCGTAGAGTGCGGTGAGGCCATCATTCGGTGACGAGCCGCGCTCCGGGAAGTAGATGGCCATGCCTTCGGCCTGCTCGACGCCACTACCCAACGTGTCGCTGACAGCGACGGCGCGTCCAGGCCCAAGAGCCTCGAGGGCCGGCTGCACAGCGATCCGGAGAGGCATGTCGTTGGGCCGGCGCTCCAGGAGCAGGCGAAGGAAGTGAGCCAGGTCCACATAGCCATCGTTCTGGAAGCGTTGGGCCTTGCGACGGGCCAGCGTGACTGCTTCGAAGATGGCCCTTTCGTGCATGCGCCGCAGCAAGGCCAGGGACAGCGTGTCCAGCGCCTCCACGAGCGCAGGCAGTTGGGCGGACTCGATGGCCGAGAGGGTGACGTCGGGACTGAGGATGCCGCGGTCGTACGATTTCACGAACCGGGCGACGGCCTGGTTGGCCACCGTGCGCGCGCCGGCTTGTGGATTGGCGGCCAGTGCCCGCAACAAGTCGTCGTACGGCCAGCCGCGCATCGGCTCCACCTCCTCCGAGGCCACGACGTAGCTGCACGTGTCGCGAGTCTGGTAGGCAACTTCCAGCATCGCCATCAAACAGGCATCCATGCCGAGCACATCGATCCGCTCCAAACCAGCCTGTGTCACCGCATCCGCAAGGGCCCGTTTCAGTTCCTGATTGTCCAGGAAATCCATGCTGCTGTCATCGTACAAGATGCCACGCTGGCCTGGCGTGGCCGCTTCTTGCGGGAGTTGGGTCAGCGTGCTGTGAAACAGTGCCTGGCGGAATCGGGAGCGTTGGGAGATGGCGCGAGTTTCCGCACTGTCCAGGTCCAGCCGGTCTTCCACGGTCCGGAAGCTGGCGTACAGGTCCTCGTCATCCCAGCCATTGCCGTGATTCCAGAGGATCAGCATAGTTTTCTTGGCCGGATATTCACGTGTGGCCCAAACAAGGAAGTCCACGAGGTTGGCCGGATCGCCGGTGTTCGATTCCGGAATGGTCTGCACCAGATCGTCGGCCAGATCGGTTCCCGAACGCAAGCGGTAGCGATAGGTTTGGCGGTTATGCCGGGTGTCGAACTGGGCCAAGACGTGCAAGGCTTCGGAGGATCCGACCTTCTTCATCTCCTCGAGGTCCTCGTAGCCGGCAGCCTCCATCGGGTCGGCCAGCAGGATACCGTTATCACCGGCCATGTACACCATCACCGTCCATTCCGCCACGTCTCGTGCACTCATGTCATCCTCCTCGCGGTCGGGCTCGCTGGCGACGGACACAGGCCGAGACCGCCTGACATCGCCGCTGGTCAGGCGGTCCGAGAAACGTAGCCCCTGGTATTTCGGCACGTGCGCCTGGAACGGCAGCGAGAGCCGGCGAGTCTCCGCCGCTTCGAGGCTCCGCTCCCCAGGGAAGCCCTGGAGCGCCCACTTGCGCAGCGTGTCGGCGGGGTCGAACCACTCGTCGCGAGCTTCCCGCTCCTCACGGGCTCGCAGGCGGGTGATGAGGGCGTATGTCAGGTTCTGGAGGCCGAAGGGGAGGATGCGTGCGGCCAGCGACTCCGGTTCGGGCACGCTCCCCCACATCTCCTGCCAGTGGAGGTCCGTGCCGGCGTAGAGCAGGTGTCCCGTCTGGGCATCCAGCAGCACGTCGAAGCGTTCGGCGTCCGGGATTTCGTCCGGCAGCGCGTTGTCCAGAAGCCCGTTGAGGAACCGGGCATCGGCGATGGCCTGTTGGCGACGGTCATCGGTTTTTTCATCCGCGGCGAGGTAGGCCACCAGATCGTCCGCCGAGAACTGCTGGTAGAGCCAGCGAAACCAGAGCCGCAGGACGTAGTAGCGATCCGCAGCCAGATGAAACAGATCGGCGGAGAACAGGCGGGCATCATACAGTGACACTTCCAGCCGCCCTGCGATCTGCATCAGCGGCACGGTCGCGTCGCCCCAATGGGCCGTAATTCGCCCAAAGCTGTCGCCTTCTGCCAGGCGCTCGTACAGCAAACGCAGGTTCGTCGGCGGAAAAGGTAAGCCAGAAGGCACGGGACGGAAATGCAGTTCGGAAGACGGCCACCAACGCGACAGATACTCCGGCACCGCATCGCCGGTAAAGACCAGTTCGCTACGCAGCTCATTCACCCGAGTCCATGCAAAGTGCCCCGGTTTCCGGTCGTCGTTCGGCGGATCCGGTGCGACCAGGTGGAACGTCTGGCGCGCCGCCTCGCGCTCGCCATCGGTGCCGACAATGGTCACGTCATAACTCTGCCGGGCCTGCGCGCCCCGATGAATGATGTCAAAGTAGAGGTAGCGTTCCCCTGCGGCCAGATCGAGGGGGTATCCGGCTGGCTTGCCGCCACCCCATGTGACCCACAAGTCGCTCCCGTCGCCGTCCTCGTGACCGGCGATGACCGTTTCCTGCGGATGCCGGCGCAGCGGCGCAAACGAGAGGCTCTGGGGCTGGGCACCTTCACCCGGTACAGCGAGCAGTTTTAGGGTGCGTGCGCCGTGCGGCAGATACGTGATCGTGTCGGGCGTACTGCTGTCCCCCTGTTTCGAAACGACGTGTAGGCGCAAGGGTCTGGACATCGAAGCCTCCGTCCTGCAAGGTGTTGCGCAAACGGTGTATACAAAATTGTACCACGAAAAGGTACATTTTGGCAAGTGTGGCCAGTCGATGGAGAATCGCTCCGGCGCTTGAACTTGCGTCGGAAACGGGTGCTTTCAAGAATCTCCGATTTGCAAAAACGTATAGAAAAAGGTATACTTTCGTGCAGGTTCACACAGGTTAGCGTGCCAGGGGTCAGGCGGCCACGATAGGCCAGTTTGTGGGAAGGCAACGAATTGGGAAAGCAGTCTGCGCCAGAAAGAGAGCAATCCGCAACACCACTCAGCTTGCGTGAAGCCAGCGAGTTGCTGGGGGTACATCCGGCAACGCTGCGCAGTTGGGCCGATCAGGGCAAAGTCCCGGTGACGCGCACGGCCGGCGGCCACCGCCGCTTTGCGTTGGAGGACGTCAAAGCGCTGACCGGTTCCTCACAGCAGACGGCCTTTCGTCAAAACGTCGAAACCCTCATCCACTCCGCGTTGGGCCGTACGCGCATGCAGATTTCCGAAGGCAAACTGGTTGCCGAGAGAATCTACGCGCACTACGGCGAGGAAGCACGTGAGGAGCATCGTCAACTCGGACAGCGCTTGCTCCGCCTGATCATGCGGGCCCTAACCGATGAGGGAATACAAGAAGCGCAATTGAACAAGGACCTGCAGTCGCTGGGGAAGCTGTACGCCAGTTTGGGCAAAGGCAACGGGTTGACCTTGCGCGAGGCCGTGCAAGTCTTCCTTGTCTTCCGCGACATGCTCCTGGAGAGCGCTCTGCAGATGGCCGCCGGCCAACAGTTTCCCGTTGCCTCGGACACGATTGACCTGTACCGGCGGGTAAACGACCTGGTCGATCGCATATTGCTCTCGATGGTGGACGCCTATGAACAATGAGCAAGACGACCACCGAGACCCGGTGCCCGCGACCACTCGCCGGTCGCCGGTTACTCGTGTGCCGGCCGGCTCCTTCTTCTACGAGAAGGTTGTCCCGGCCATCCTACTGACGTTGGCCATCGTTACGATTGTCTTGGCCATCATCGCCCTGGCCGTGATCCTGGACATCATTCCGCACGGATGAACATTCGGTGGACAGCGAATCAGGTGGCAGGGATCGGGGATTGGGGATCAGTTCCCAACCGCCGATCTCCAACACCCGATACGCATCACGCGACACGTTTCGCGTTCTAGAAAGGGGAACTTATCATGGATCTGAACATTTGGCTACCGTTTCCGTCCGCCATTGTCACGTTTGTCTTCGCCGTACTCGTGTTCAGACGGTACCGGCGGCGGGGTGGGACCTACCTGCTCCTCTGGGGCGTTGGCCTGGTGATGTACGGTATCGGCAGCATCAGCGAGGCATTCACGACGGCGCTGGGCTGGAACCCGTTGGTGTTCCGGGCCTGGTATTTCTTCGGGGCGATGCTCGTGGCGGCGTGGCTGGGGCAGGGCACGGTACATCTGCTATGGAAACGCTGGAGTCGCCCGCTCCTGATCCTGCTAGCCGTCGGGTCGCTGTTCGGTCTGTACCGGATCGCTACGGCACAGATCGACCCAATCATGCTCGCTGAAGACGTCACGTCTGTGTCTGCGGTTGGGGATTTCGACGAGCAAGAGGTTGCCACACTAGCGGCTGCGGCGATCCAGACGACGGCTCTCAACCGGAACGGCGAGTTGGATGCGCGCCGGTTCTCGCCGCTGGCCAGCACATTGGTATCCTACGCTAAAGCGGCAGGCGTGACGCTGCCAGAAGCGACGCCGATCGAGGTGGACGGCGCGAATGTGAAAGCGACGGTGGCCGGCAAGACTGTGCTCCTCGGCCACCCGGCGTGGCTGGCCGATCAGGGCGTAGCCGTCACCTCGGCGAGCGAGACGCAGTTGATCGTCGCTGTGGACGGCGAGCCGGCGGGAAGCCTGGGCCTCGAGTTGGGTCGCGAGCTGCACGGCCACGCCATCGTCAGCCCCGGCGTGCGCGTCCTCACACCGCTCTTCAACATCTACGGCACGTTGGCCCTGGCTGGTGGCGCGATCTACTCCGCCTGGATCTTCCTGCGCAAGCGGATCATGCCCAACCGCGTGATCGGCAACGTCCTCATCGCCACCGGCGCGCTGATGCCCGCTATCGGCGGCACACTCAGCCGGTTTGGCCTGGGCGGCTACCTCTACCTGGGCGAGCTACTAGGGGCGATCCTGATGTTCATCGGCTTCCTGCAAGCCACCGCCCACGCTCCGGAGCGCAGGACCGTGCCGACAACTGAGACGGTGACGTAGGCACCTGGAGTCTCGAGTTCCGAGTTTCGGGTTCCGCGTTCAAGGACTCGGAACTCGAAACCGTGAGCCAACCCTGACTCCTCGTTCGCGAGCGCTGGTGTTCCCTGGGAAATCAGTCTCCCTCACCGCGCGATGTACGCGTACTTCCAGATAGCCCAGTCCTGGCCGGACGAGCCGTTGGCCTCCACACGTAAGATGAAGTCAATCTTCTTCCCGGCCCATGCATCCAGGGATTTGTCTATCGTCTTCAGATTGCCATCGTAGCTGTCAGTCACACTGGCGATCCAGGTGTTCGTTCCGCCTTCGGGGCGCAGCATTACCCGGAACCGGACATTCCCGGCACCTGCCCCCTTCAGGAAGCCGACTGTGGCCTTGAAACGGTCACCGGCCTGAACCTTGTACCCGGAGTAGTAAATGTCAGTGAACGTTCCTGAAATCCAGCCGTCGTTCACCCACTGCGGGTGAGTTTCCAGCACTTTGCTGGCCGTGCTGCCATCCTCTAACTCGGCGTTCTCCACCCAGCGGGCAAAGCCGCGATTGTCGTTGCCGGCACCGGGCCAGGGCAGAGTGCCGGCGCCGCTTGACCAGTGGGCCAGGTCCGCCTTGGTCATGAGATTATAGGGAATGTTGAGTATAGGAACCACCACGACCGGCGGGTTGATCACGATCAAGCACGACAGGCTGAACTCTGCCTTGTTCGACACCAGTGAATTCGGCGAGAGGATGCGCACCCGCTCCCAGTGCGTGCCGGCAGAACCCATAGTCCACGTGTCATTCACCGTGTGTGAGCCGGCCGCGAAAAAGGTAATGGTTTCGGTCGGAGCGCCGGCCCCGTCGCTGCGTTCCCACTTATACTGCATTGTGCCCGGCCCGTTGGCCGTGATCACGGCAGAGAAGTTGAACGTCTCCGGGCAGCCGGTGTGGCTTTCCGGCGACACCTGCGCCGTCACGTTCGTTACGGCGAACGGAGGCTCCGTGGCTGTCGGCGACGGGGACGGTGTTGGCGTCGCGGTCGCCGTGGGCTGCGATGTTGGCGTGGGGGGCACCGCGCCGGGCGACAGATCGCCAACCATCAGATTACAATTGACATACGACCCACTCGCCGACACCCAACCGGTCTCGCCGGTTTGCTGCACCCGCACCTGAATCCACTGCCCATCAGGGCTACGGGCCAGCGGCGTCAGGCGGGTGCCGCTCGCCAGCTTCCTGATTGGCGGCTCATACACGGTTCCCGGCCCACTGCGCAGATTCAAGTTGTCCATCGTCACCGTACACAACGCTTCGGTCACCGTCACCTGGGCCTGGGCACGCGACTCGCCGCCGGCGTTCTTCGCCACCAGCATGTAGACGGTGTCCTGCGTGGGCGCCGGCACATCGCGACTGCCCGCCGGCCCCACCGCGCCGACTGCCGGCTCGATGGTCACGGTGTCTGCCTTTTCCGTGTCCCACGTCAACCGCACCGTATCCACCTGCCCCTCGACAATTGAGGTGGGATTGACGGTGAAGGATTTGATCTTGGGTGCGTCTGGGGGCGGGATCGTGACCACCACTTCTTGTGACCGTTGCACCGTCTTCCCTGCGTTCGTTGCAATCAGCGTATAGGTCTTTGTCTGCTGCGGCGTGTCGGTTTTCTCCCCACTGTTGTCCACCGTCCCGAACGGCTGCAAAGTCACACTCTCGGCGTTGCTCACGTTCCACTTGATCGTCACCGATTGGCCTTGGGTCAACTCCGTTGGGAAAACGGACCATACTTCGAACACCGGTGCGCCCGGCTCCGTTGTAGCCGTGGGGGTTGGGGGCAGGGAGCCAATGTGTACCATCCGCTCGTCCTGACCATACCGGTTGGACGCAATGATCGTGATGTCAACCGGTCCGGGGAATCCCTCCTGCACCGTATACGAGCCGGTAGCCGGGTTAAGACCGCTCTCGATCCCCTGGATCTCCACTGCCTGAGCCTTGCTGATGTCCCAACGGATCGTCACCGGTTGGCCGGCCAGCGGATTCTGCGGTTCGATCACGACACTGTTGATAACGGGTCCTCTGGCCACCATGCGGTACAACAGGAAGCAGAGACCTAGCAACACGAGCAACGCCAGGGGCGGCAACCAGGTCGGGATCAGGGCTTTGCTAAGCACCTCGGCGCTATAGGACTGGGCCCCCGCATCGGGGGAACTGACCTCGGTGGTGATCGCATGTGTCTTCGTACCGCCGATCCACCGGCGATGCTGCGGGCTGGCGCGGAACTCGGACGTAGCCGCCTGCCCTTCAGGGATTCTCAATTCCGTGTCGCTGGCCTCAAAGGCCAACTCGTTCGCCCGATCCTGCCAGTCAAGCGCGTAGGTCTGGGGCGTATTCCCCTGGTTCTCCACCGTGACCCGCGCGACCTTCCCGGCCTGGATCTTCTGCGGAGCGACCACGCTGGTGAACTGGGAGAAGGTCCCGACCGTCAAGGTCCCCTTCACCTCGGCGACCTGATCGGCCGCATCCTGGCTGGCCGCATGGATCGTGATCGGGTAGCGTCCGGCGCGGCTTTGTGGGACGCGCGGCGGCTGGATGCTTAACGTCACCTCTTGCTGCGCGCCCGGCAGCAACTGGATGAGCGGCGGCAGAGCCGGCACCCACTCATCCGGGACACCCTCCACTGACACCTGGAAGTGATCAACGACCGGTCCCTGGTTCAGCAGGATGATCGGCACAACGGTGCTGCTTCCCGGCTCCACCGACAGAGAAGAAACCTCGGCGAAGAGACCAACGCGCCCCACCCCCGGACTAGACCGTACCATGCTGGCGTCCACCATCGTGCCGTCGGATAGGAGCATGCTCCCTCCCGGCCGGCCCGCCTGCTGCAACCGCAGCCACACCTCGCCGATGCGTAGCGGCTGGTCTGGCATCCAGATTTCCGGCATGCCCGGCAGGAGCTTCGTGTTCGCCAGATAGGTGCCGTTCGTGCTGTTCAGGTCAAAGACCTTGTAGTCTGTTCCATCGAACTCGATGCGGGCGTGATGTCGGGACACTTTCGGGTGATCGAGAACCAGGTTGTTTTCCGGACCGCGGCCTATCGTGAACTCACGACCGGAGATGGTCTCGGTCTGAATAGAGCCATCGCCCAAGAGAACCTGGATGCGGTCCTCCAGAAGCTCGGACGGTGGTTCGGGGAACTCTTCGATGATGGATGGGCCGCGCATTTCGACCATGCTTTGCTGGTACTGGGTCATCAGGCTTACCGCGCCGCCTACGGCAGTCGGCGGGGCGGTGGCGGCAGCGGTGGCCTCCGCCGGCGCCAGGTCGCCCAACCCCCGCGCCAGCGACGCCGCGTCCGCGTACCGATCCCCTGCGTCCTTCTCGATCGCCCGCAGGATCACTCGCTCCACCCCCTCCGGCAGATCAGGCCGAATCGAGCGCGGTACCGGCGGCGGCTCCTTCGTGTGGCAGCGTATCGCCTCCGTGATCGTCTTCACCGCGAACGGCAGCCGCCCCACCGCCAGCTCGTACAGCAGGATGCCCACCGAGTACACGTCGCTCCGCGCGTCCGTTTCCTCCCCCAGCGCCTGCTCCGGCGACATGTACGCCGGCGTCCCCATCGACATCCCTTCTTGCGTCAGCATACCCCCTTCCAGCAGCTTCGCCAGCCCCAGATCCGTCAGCACCGGCCGGTACGGCAGCCCATCCCCCCGCTCCGCCTTCAGCATGATGTTGTCCGGCTTGATGTCCCGGTGCAACACCCCCTGGTCGTGCGCGTAGTCCAGCGCCAGCGCCACCTGCCGCACCAGCTGTAGCGCCTCCGGCAGCACGATCCACTTGCTCTCCTTCTTCAAGTCCTGCAACATCTGTCGCAGGTTCGCGCCGGGGATGAACTCCATCACGATGTAGAGCAGATCGCGCGCCTGCCCGAAGTCGAACACCTTGACGATACCCGGGTGGTCCATGCGTGCCGCCGTGCGTGCCTCCTGCAGGAACCGCTCCTGGAAGTTGGGCCGGCGGGCGAGTTGCGGGTGCATGACCTTGACCGCCACGTCACGCTGGAGGGTGACATCGCGCGCTTTGAACACCGCCCCCATGCCGCCCTCACCCAGCAGGGTGACGATCTGGTAGCGGTCCAGCGATTGGCCGATCAGCTCCTTCATCGTCCTTTCTCCTTCCTTTGCCTGTACGGGGTTCAGTCACGGTTCCGGCGAAGCCCGTCGATGACGGGCAACAGTTGTGGGCTTGTAACAAGGCCGATAGCTGCTGCTGTCAGCAACCGTTCTTTTTGGGACACGTACATTTTACACGCAATGCGCCGGAAATGCAAGCCCCTTCTATGGTGATCAACCATATCTCACCGCCCCTTCCACCAATCCTTCCGGGAGCGGGGATCGAGGAACGTGCCATGGTCGCGGATGGCGATGCCGAGTTCGCTGCCAGTGGCTCGACCAAATGCCTGGCCGGCGCGCAGGGCCGGCAACTGGGCGCGTCCGGCGTTGTTCTGCATCTGGTAGAGTGCCAACAGGTTCGGCTCCACGCAGACGTTCTCCACGTGCAGCGTGTACCCGTTCACCACGCTGTCCTCCGGCGTGTACTGCAGCGTGATCCGATCCGTTGCAGCGTACAGCACCAGCACATTGTAGCCACTGCCGATAGTGTGGCCCGAGTCCGGCACGTGGATCACCTCGCCGGGGCTCACCGCCAAGCCGGCCATAGTCACCTCCCAATTGGTCAGCGCCGGCCCCCGGCAATTGCAGCTCCAGTCCCAGTCGTGTACCCGGTAGACGGTAGCGAAGACTCCCGTGCGATTGTCGGGGAAAAGCCCGGGCAATTGCGGCGCGTTCGCGTCGGTCTTGCCGGTGTAATCAACAAGCCCTTTGTGAGCGCTTGTCGCCTCGTAGCCACGCAGTGCCAGATTCAGATCGCCGTGCTGGGCGGCCGGTCGATCGGTCGGCGGGCCATTCACCGCCAACGTGCTGTACGTTTCGCCGGGGACCGCCTGGCAGGCCGAGGCCGGCGGTGGCTGGCTACCCCCACCGCCCACCGCGATCGTCACCATCCGATCGGCGGTAGAGCTGTCTTGCAACACGACGTGCAGTGTGTACGTGGTCGTAACGTCGGGGCAGACCTGCCGGCTGCCGTGCCCGGACACGCCGGCCCCACCGAAGTACACTCCCTGCACACTTTCCGCGTCCCAACGCAGCGTCGTACACTCGCCGGCGGCGAGCGTGCTGCGATCGGCACGGAAGTCGATGCTGGCCGAGCCCGGCAGCGGCGCGGGCGGCGGCGCGCCCCCCTGCGCACTCGCCAGATCATCCACGTAGATCGTGCCGCTGCCGCTGAAGGTATCCGGCACGTCGTCGAGCACGAGGGCATGGAAGCGGACCGGGTGGTCGAGCACACCGTTGCCCGGCCCGGCAATATGAGCGGCCGGCCACGCCTGACCGGTGTCCAGGTAGGCCGTCATCTGTTGCCAGCCGGTGTGTTCGACCCGCCCGAATGTGAATTGCCATGTTTCGCCGCCGTTGTCCTTGACCCACACGTTCAAGAAGTGGCCGGACCCATCACCCTTCACCCAGGCTGTGATCTGGTTGGCCGTGCCGGCCAGCGCGCGGTCCCACATGAAAACGACAAAGTCGTTGCCGGCTGTGGAGAACTGGTAGGACAGCTTGCCGGAGTTGCTGCCTCCGTGTGCCTGGGCAGACGTTCGCTCGAACGTGCCGTTGGACTGGTCGCCTCGCGTCCACGCGGCTGACGTTTCGAAATCGTTGAAGCTGCCCAACGCGGCCGCATGAGGCGTGACTGTCGGCGTGGGCGTCCGCGTGGGGAGGACGGTGCCGGTCGGCGTGGACGTGCCGGTTCGCGTAGGGGCTGCGTAGGGCGTCGCACTTGGAGGTAGCACACCCGTTTCTGTGGCCAGAGGGAGCGAGTTCCCGACATCGCTCGGCGTGCAGGTCGGCACCGGCGTCGGAATCGGCAACTGTTGGGAAAGCAGGTTGTTGTCCTCGTCCCCTTCCTCCACCTGAAACCCGGCGTCGACGTAGACGCTGTTCTCCCCGCCGGTCACGTACCCTGGGAACCATGCGGTAGTGATCTGGTGTGCGGCGACCCCGGCTGTCACCACCTGTTTCTCACCATTCACGTCCACGGTGAACGACCCTGCCGGAGCCGCGCCCGCGTTTTCGATCCACACGCGGACACCAAGCTCCGTCGCGGTGGAGCATGAGCCGCCCGTTTCCAGCTCGATCTTCATGCGGATCGGTGCCAGATCGGGCAAGGCGACGACCGGTTCCGCCGGAGTCACCGTGGCGGTGGGCGTAGGAGACACCCCGGTCGTCAACAGCGCAGCCAGCCGATCCCGAATTTGGTAAGCGCCAACTGCCGCCGCCCCCGCGACGACTACGCACAGGAAAGCGGCCAGCAAGGCGAGCGCCCAAACGGGGACGGTTGCCCGGCTGATAACCTTGCCGTCGTGGCTACGGGTTTCGCCCTGCGATGAGGTGACACGCGCCGTGAAGGAGAATGCCTCCGAGCCTCCGAGCCAGCGCCGGCGACGCGGCCTGGCCCGAAACTCCGTCGCGACGTCCTGCCCCGCAGTGACGGTCAACTGCACGTCTGGTGGCCGGAAGGCCAGAGCACTACCCCGATCCTGCCATGTCACCCGGTACGTCTCCGGGGCATTCCCTTTGTTGCGCACCGTGACTTGGGCAACCTGTCCCGCGTGAATCCGTTGTGGGTGGAGGCCAGTGGCAAAGTCGGCGAACGGCTCCACCATCAGCGTGCCGCGAGCTTCACCGAGGCGTTCGGAGGTTTCGTGGCCCGTTGCGCGAACTACCAGCGGATAGGCCCCTGCCCGGCTATTCGGTGAGCGAGGTGGCCGGACGATCACGCTCACCTCTTGCTGCATACCGGGGAGCAGCCTGACCGGCGGTACGGTCGTGGGCAGCCAAACGTCCGGGATGCCGTGTACCGACAACTGGACCTGCTCGACCGTTGAACCCTTGTTGAGCAGGATGATAGGCAAGGTGACACTGTTGCCTGCCTGGACTGTGAGCGCGGACTGCTCCAGGTACAGCGTGATCTGGCTATGGGCGGGCCCAGCGGCCTCTGCCGCCGGTTCGGCCTGCAACTGGGTCATCAGGCTAACCGCTTCCGTGGCGCCGGTGGGCGGGGCAGTGGCGGCAGCAGTGGCCGGCTCTTCCGTGGCAGCGGTGGGCGGGTCAGTGGCAGCAGCGGTGGCCGGCTCTTCCGCGACGGTCGGCGGGGCGGTGGCGGCAGCGGTGGCCTCCGCCGGCGCCAGGTCGCCCAACCCCCGCGCCAGCGACGCCGCGTCCGCG
The DNA here is from genome assembly GCA_964508275.1 of uncultured Ardenticatenales bacterium. Classification (GTDB taxonomy): domain Bacteria; phylum Chloroflexota; class Anaerolineae; order Ardenticatenales; family JAADHH01; genus CAZDTE01. The sequence goes on along the minus strand of CAZDTE010000008.1, from coordinate 22,193 downwards.
TACCGATCCCCTGCGTCCTTCTCGATCGCCCGCAGGATCACTCGCTCCACCCCCTCCGGCAGATCAGGCCGAATCGAGCGCGGTACCGGCGGCGGCTCCTTCGTGTGGCAGCGTATCGCCTCCGTGATCGTCTTCACCGCGAACGGCAGCCGCCCCACCGCCAGCTCGTACAGCAGGATGCCCACCGAGTACACGTCGCTCCGCGCGTCCGTTTCCTCCCCCAGCGCCTGCTCCGGCGACATGTACGCCGGCGTCCCCATCGACATCCCTTCTTGCGTCAGCATACCCCCTTCCAGCAGCTTCGCCAGCCCCAGATCCGTCAGCACCGGCCGGTACGGCAGCCCATCCCCCCGCTCCGCCTTCAGCATGATGTTGTCCGGCTTGATGTCCCGGTGCAACACCCCCTGGTCGTGCGCGTAGTCCAGCGCCAGCGCCACCTGCCGCACCAGCTGTAGCGCCTCCGGCAGCACGATCCACTTGCTCTCCTTCTTCAAGTCCTGCAACATCTGTCGCAGGTTCGCGCCGGGGATGAACTCCATCACGATGTAGAGCAGATCGCGCGCCTGCCCGAAGTCGAACACCTTGACGATACCCGGGTGGTCCATGCGTGCCGCCGTGCGTGCCTCCTGCAGGAACCGCTCCTGGAAGTTGGGCCGGCGGGCGAGTTGCGGGTGCATGACCTTGACCGCCACGTCACGCTGGAGGGTGACATCGCGCGCTTTGAACACCGCCCCCATGCCGCCCTCACCCAGCAGGGTGACGATCTGGTAGCGGTCCAGCGATTGGCCGATCAGTTGTTCCACAGGTTCCCCTCCTGCATTGAAGACAGTAGCCAGTTAGCGCTGGGTGAGGTCTCCCGACCGAGGCGAACCACGCTGGGCTCGGCCGGGAGAGCGTCAGAGAGCCACCGAAGCCCCCGAGTGCACCTCTCCGCTATTCATCACGCCATGCCTGGCGGGCGTAGTACAGCGTAGCGACCAGGCCAATCAGCAGAACTGCACCGCCCGCGGGTCCCACGCCGACGAATAGACTGACGGCCACGGTCAGGATCAAGCCTCCCACCAGGGTCGAGCACCCTTGGAGCCGGTTCGGCTCTGACTTTGGAAGATCTGTGCCCCGCGGTATCGCCGACGCGGTCAGCTTCCGGGTCGCATAGCCGGGCGGATCGGCGCGCATCCACTTGGCACCGTCGTGGAAGTACCACTCGTCGGTCTCGTACCCGATCATCCACCACTTTCCGCTGACGTCCTGAACCATCAGTTCCTGTAACTGGGCCTTGAACTGCTTCTCGCTCAGCTTTCCGGTCTCCAGTTGCTGCCGCAGCCTGGCTACTTTGGCCTCCACCTGGGCAAACGGATCACCGGGGATACGTTTTGCCGCGGCTTGCGCCTGTTCGGCTTTGGCTTTCTGTTGCTGTTGCCAGTACGCACCCTGCATCTGGCGCTGACGCATCTGCTGCTGTTGTTTTTGCATTTGCTGCTGTTGTTGCTGCCAAAAGGGTTTCATGTCTTTCCCTTCCTTTCTCGCCCCCTGCTCCCTATTTCCCGTCTTCCTCCGGGAGCGTACCCGGACGCGAATCGGTCGACTGGCGACTCGCCGACGGCTTCCAGGCCTTGCGCGCGTAGCGAATCGTCTGGACAAGCCCGTAAAGCCAGACTATGCCTGCGGCCGTGATGGCTCCCTCATCGGCCAGGTTGGAAAGATGGATGCCCCGAAGGACTTTTTCCACGGCTTGTCCGGCCAGTAACCCGGCGGTGATCGTGAGAATCAGACCGATCAGGAGCACGGCACATCCCCAAACTCGACGCGAGTCTGCTTTCGGAGGCACCGTAGCTTTCGATTTTGGCGGTGACGGTCGCCGTGCCGGTGCCGACGGCGGCGGAACCGGCGCCGGTGGGGGGACTTGCTCCCACACACCCTGTGCTTGCTGGGCAACCCGCGGCGCATTGACCGGCCGGCCAGTCACCGTGAAGGCGTAAGTCGTCGCTTCCGTTCCCGCCAAGGGTTCCTTCGCCCACACCTCAAGCCGCACGGTTTGCTGCTTGCCTGCCGGAATCGTGACCTCGCGCCGGTCAAATGTGTAACGGCCCCTCTCCTCCGGGTCAGTTGCCTCGAACGCTACGGTCAACTCGGCATCGCCAAAATTCTCCGCCTGCACGCGAAAGGCCCCCTTGCTCGGCCCGCTCTGGCGCTGAGGATGGATCGTAACCTCGAAGTCGGGCGGCGTCTGCACGAATTCCCCCTCGGCCTGGCGAGTCAGGCCGGGCACATCGAGCGGGCGGGCAGTGATCGTGAATGGGTAGGAGCGCGTCTGTGCTGCCGGCAATGGATGTTTCGGCTGCACCCCCAACTTCACCGTCTGTTGGCGTGCGGTCGGCACAGTGATCTGTGGCGGGTCGAAGATGTACCAGCAGCCTTCTTCCGGGTCCGTCCCTTCCAGTTGCAGGGTCAGATCTATGCTGCTCTGGTTGTTCGCGATCACCCGAAATTTCCCGTCAGCCACGCTCCGTTGCTTCTGGGGACGCAGGGTGAGTTCAAACGTGGGCGGCGTATGTTCCCAGACGCCTTGAACTTGCTGAGCCAGGCCCGGCGCTTCGACCGGTTCAGCCATGACCGTGAACGGGTAGGATTTCGACGTGGCCTCGCCGAGAGCGTGTTCGGGCCGCGCGGCCAGCGACACCGTCTGCTGCTGACCAGCGGGGACGGCGGGCACAGAAGGATCAAACGTATAGCGACAGCCCTCTTCGGGGTCACTGGCGGATAGCTTCAGCGTCACGACGGTGTTGCTCCGGTTGTCGATCTCTACCCGAAAGCTCCCCTCGGTCATACCGCTCTGTTTGCGGGGACGCAAGTCCAGTTGAAGGTCATAAAACGGCTGCACCTCCAGACTCGCCTCCACCGTGGCTACCTGGTCTGGCGCATCCTGGCTGGCGACGGTGATGGTCAGCGGGTAGGTCCTGGCTTCGCTCTCCGGCGTGCGCGGCGGCAGAATCGTCAGCGCCACTTCCTGTTGCGCGCCGGGCAGAAGCTGGACTAGCGGGGGCCCGCCGGGTAGCCAGTTGGACGGCAAGCCGTCAACCGACACCCGAAAGTGATCCACAATCGTGCCCTGGTTGAGGAGGACGAGCGCGGCGGTGACGCTGTTCCCCGGCTCAACGGACAACTCAGTCGCCGCCATGAAAACTCCCACATGCCCAGGCCCGGCACTCGAACGGACCGCACTGGGGTCGAAGGTAGATCCCTCGAAGGTGCGAGGCACTGTGCTGACCGGCCGGCGCTCCGCCCGCTCCAGGCGCAACCATACATCCCCGATGCGCAGCGCCTGGTCCGGAGTCCAGACCTCCGGCACGCCAGGCAGCAGCTTGACGTTGGCCAGGTAGGTGCCATTGGTGCTATTCAGGTCGGACACCGTGTAGCTCGTCCCGTCGAATTCGACCCGCGCGTGCTGCCGTGAGGTCTTGGAGTGATCCAGCACCAGATCGTTGCCGGCAGATCGACCGATTGTCAGACCTTCACTTTTCATGGATACGGCGTGAGTCGTGCCGTCTGGGTTGAGGACCAGGATACGATCCTCACTGAGGTCGGACGTGGCCTCTGGAAAGGCGTCGAGGATGGACGGACCAGGCATCGCCACAAGGCTTTGCTGAAACTGGGTCATCAGGCTGACGGCTCCGGCCGGAGCCCCGGGCGGCGCGGACGTTGCCGAGAGAGTCGACAGCGCCCCGGCCAGGGCCTCTCCCATCGCTCTCGCAGTGGGGTATCGGTCGGCCGGGTCCTTCTCCAGCACCCGCAGGATGACGCGTTCCAGCGCCTCCGGCACGTCCGACCGGATCGAGCGGGGCGGGGGAGGCGGCTCCGTCGTGTGGCAGCGGATCGCCTCGGTGATCGTCTTTACGTGGAAGGGCAGCCGGCCCACCGCCAGCTCGTACAGCAGGATGCCGAGAGAGTAGACGTCGCTCCGCGCGTCGGTGTCTTTCCCCGATGCCTGTTCCGGCGACATGTAGGCCGGCGTGCCCATGGACACTCCTTCGCGCGTCAGCATCCCGCCTTCCAGCAGCTTGGCCAGACCAAGGTCGGTGAGAACGGGGCGGTAGGGCAAGCCTTCACTCGGCTCAGGACGGAGCATGATGTTGTCCGGCTTGATGTCACGGTGCAACACCCCCTGCCGGTGTGCAAAATGCACCGCGATACAGACCTGCCGGAGGAGTTGCACGGATTCTGGCAGGAGGATCCATTTCTGGGCAGCCTTCAGGTCCTGGAGCAACTTGCGCAGATTGTCGCCGGGGATGAACTCCATGACGATGTAGAGGTGGGAACGGGCGTGGCCGAAGTCGAAGACCTGGACGATACCCGGATGGCTGATCCGCGCCGCTGTCCGCGCTTCCTGCAAGAACCGCTCCTGGAAGTCACGCTGCCGCGCGAAATGCGGGTGCATGACCTTGATGGCCACGTCACGCTGGAGGGTGACATCGCGGCCCTTGAAGACGGCCCCCATACCGCCCTCGCCCAGCAGGGTGACGATCTGGTAGCGGCCCAACGACTGACCGATCAGTTGTTCCACGGTTGTTTCTCCTGATAGTAGGTTTCTCGAAATAGCACCCATGCCCCTCCTGAATAAACGAGAAATCCTGCGGAATTTGGGCAGCGCGTGGCATTCGCGGCCAGAACCCGCCCCAGAATCTTGCTGCCGGTTAGGGTTTGTTTCGCGCCCGCGCTATCGACCCTCGCACACGTTACCGACTTCATGGCAGGAGCCAACATGACTGTTCTACGCTAAGTTCCGCAATTGTCGGAGGGTCAGGCCCGCGCCGATGGCTCCGGCGATCAGGCCCAGCAGGAGGCCCAGGGCGACAAACATCGGACCCTCGCCAACGTACTCAGCCATGCCCAGACTGAAGTAGGCATCCCACACCGTTCCCTGCCGTGCCAACCACTCGACGATGACCTCGCCAAGGGTCCAGGCGAACGCCCAAGAAATCGCCATCGCCGGGGCACTTACGGCTGGCTCGGCTTGCCGGATGGCCACACCCGTAACCCAACCACCGGCGGCTCCCAAGACGGCGCCGGCGATCCCCCAAAACACGATGCCGAACGGCCCTTCCAACAGGGGCGGGATACCCAGGAACTGAATGCTGATAAAGACGAGGGTCCAGGCCGCTGCCCAGCCGAGCATAATCCACAGCACACGCATCCGCCGCAAGTTGGACACGGCCATGCTGAGCGCGATGCCGGTGAGCAAGCCGCCGATCGCCCCGCGCCCGAATCCGACGACGGCAAACGGAACGGCGTCGATCAGCGGCCAGCCGATGCCCATGCGCTCGGCCCACATGACAATCGTGTTGATGACAAAAGGGGTGCTGAATACGGCGACGGATACGGCACAGGCGACAGCCCAGCCGGCAACGGTTAGGAAGAACGGCCCCCCGGTCCGATGCTTGACGGCCGGCCGATGTGGCGCTGCCTCGGTAATCGCGCCGGTGGCGACCGGCGGCGGCTTCCGCAAAGAGACATCCTCGGCGACTGGGGCGATCTGCTCCCACACGCCGCCCACCTGCCGAACCAACTCCGTGTCATGAGCGGCACGCGCTACAACGGTGAACGCGTGCGCGTAACTTCGGCCCAGCTCTGGTGGCAGGGGGCCTGGCGATTGGACACGGAGCTGAATGGGCTGCTCCTGTCCGGCAGGCAGATCGAGATGGGATGGCTCGAAGCCGAATTGGCAGTTTCCCTGCGGGTCGGAAGCCTCGAACTGCACCGCCAGGTTCGCATTGCCCCGATTGGAAACGTGGAGGTGGAACATCCCGTCGGTGGTACCACTAACTTTCTGGGGGCGTAGATCGAGATCGAATGCCTGGAACGGGGCAATGTGCAGTGTCGCCTGTGCGGTAGCGGTCTGGTCTGGTGACTCCTGGCTGGTGACGCGAACGGTCAAGGGGTGGTCACCGGAGCGGCTCTCGGGGGCGCGAGGAGGCTGTATGACCACGGCCACGTCCTGCTGCGTCCCCGGCGACAAGCGCACGGGAGGCGGTAACGCCGACACCCATCCGGCCGGTATGCCCTCCACCGACACGGCGAAGTTGTCGGCCACATTGCTCTGGTTAAGAACAATCACCGCGAGGATGACGCTGGCCCCCGGCACCACCGGCAGATCTGTCGTCTTCAGGAATACTCCGACGCGGTATGCAATCGCCGGCTCGGATGGAACCTGGGTCACGCCAACAGCAGTTGCCTCGGCCGGAACCAAGATGGGGACGAGTGGCTCTTCAGCTCGCTCCAGGTGAAGCCAGACATCGCCGATGCGCACGGCCTGGTCGGGTGTCCAAAGCACGGCCGCACCTGGGGTCAGCCGCACATCACCCAAGAAGGTGCCATTGGTGCTGTTCAGGTCAATGAGTCGATAGTGGACGCCGTCGAATTCAATCCGGGCATGCTGGCGGGACACCTTGGGCTGCTCGAGTACCAGGTCATTCTTGCGCGACCGACCGATGGTCAATTGCCGGCCCTCGATGAGCACCGAGTCAACCGTGCCGTCCGCCATGCGCACGGAGATGCGGTCCTGGCCTAGCTCTGCGGGGGTGGGGAATTCGTCCAGGATGGACGTGCCGCGGTCTGCGGGTTCAGAATCCTCCTCCGTGATCAGGCTGACGGCCTTCACCAGGCCGGTGGGCGCCGCTGTGACCTCCACAGCGGCCGGCAGCAGGTCAGCCAGCGCTACGGCCATGGCGTTTGCGGCAAGGTAACGGTCAGCAGGGTCCTTCTCCAACGCCCGCAGGATGACGCTTTCGAGCGGCCCCGGCAGGTCAGGCCGAATCGAGCGGGGCGCAGGCGGTGGCTCTTTCGTATGGCAGCGGATCGCTTCGGTGATCGTCTTGACGTGGAAGGGCAGCCGGCCGGCGGCGAGTTCGTACAGCAGAATGCCCAGGGAGTAGACATCACTCCGAACGTCGACGGGCTGGCCCAGGGCTTGCTCTGGAGACATGTAGGCGGGTGTGCCGAGAGAAATCCCTGCTTGCGTTGTCAGACCTCCCTCGAGCAACTTGGCCAGCCCAAGGTCGGTGAGCATAGGGCGATAGGGGAGGCCATCGGCCGGCTCGGGCCTGAACATGATGTTGTCCGGCTTGATGTCGCGATGAAGGATGCCCTGCCTGTGTGTAAAGTCAAGGGCCAGGCAGATCTGGCGGACGAGCTGGATCGCCTCAGACAGCACGATCCACTTGCCATCCGCCTTCATGGCCTGCAGCAACTTACGCAGGTTGTCGCCGGGGATGAACTCCATGACGATGTAGAGATGGGAGTCGGCCTGGCCGAAATCATGGACCTGGACGACGCCGGGGTGGCTGATCTGCGCAGCCGTCCGTGCTTCTTGCAAGAACCGCTCCTGGAAGTCACGCCGCCGCGCGAAATGCGGGTGCATGACTTTGACGGCCACATCGCGGTCCAGGTTCGGGTCGTGGGCCTTGTACACCGCGCCCATGCCGCCCTCGCCCAGCAGGGCGACGATCTGGTAGCGGTCCAGCGATTGGCCGATCAGTGATTCCACTCTCTCCACTCCTTCGATTTGACGGCACCATCGGGTGCGGCTATTGTGAACCTGTCAGGTATCTTCTCGATATTTCGGGGTGAGCAGGACGTCAAGCCCCCCTACCCCCCAACTTTGGGGGAAATGTTCCCCCAGAATTGGGGGGCATGTG
>CAZDTE010000008.1:0-14402 GCA_964508275.1 uncultured Ardenticatenales bacterium | reverse complement strand
TGTTCCCCCAGAATTGGGGGGCATGTGCTCCCCCAGAATTGGGTGCCGGGGGGCGTTCCCCAAGTTATCGAGATGATACGATGAAACAGCCCCGTCACTATCTCTTCCTGTCCTGCCTGATTTCCAGCGCGTACGTCGTGTGCGCCGGCTTGTTCGCCTGGATGATTCGCTCGACGGTGCCACGGTCCACCCCGTTTCCACGCGGAACACGTAGGACGACGCGGAAATGGTGCGGCTTGTCTTCCGGCTCCTCGATCCGCGGCTCGACACCGGTGTAGATCTCCAGGAAGCGACTCAGGCTCCAGCGCGTCCCGCGACGGCGGTACAGCTCCCCGGCCTCCGCCACAACGGCGCGTCGTTTCTCCACCGGCCATTTCTCGTCCAGCGTCATGTCCAACCAGGCCGCCAGCTGGTTGAGGAAGAATGCCGGCACGGTTCGCGGATCGAGAAACAGATCTAAGTTATCCACCATCTGCTCAATCGGGGCCATAACGCCTTCGAACGCCAGCAAGAACCGGCCAAGGAACGGATGCTCGTGATAGATCGGCGGCAGGTATTGCAGGTAACGACTGCGATCTAGCTGCAACCCGAACGCTTCATCATACGAAGGGCGCCCGTTCTCCGGCGGCGGTTTGACCGGTGGCGGGCGAGGGGGAGCCTCGGCGACCCCGATCCGGATTTGCGGTTCCGCAGGTGGTGACGGCTCCTCCGGGATGTCGGCGGCGATCGCTTCGGGCTCGGCGGGCGGCGCAGCCACGTCCTCGACACCGATCTCCGCCGCCGCTTCCGCCGGCGTTTCCGGGGACGACGGTGCCGGTGCCGCATCCAGGCGCAACGCATATGGCCCGATGCGAAACGTCTCGCCGGGGGACAGAACATGCGGCTGGTTCGGCTCCAGCCGGCTGTTCCCGACCAGTGTGCCGTTGCTGCTGTTCATGTCGATCAGCGTATGCCGGTCATCCTCGACCAACAACCGCGCATGGTGCCGCGACACCAGTTGGTCCGGCAGCTGCAGCCCGTTGCCCGCACTCCGACCGATGTCGAATTGCGGCTGCGTGATCGGAACAACCTGCTCCGTCCCATCAGGGAAACCGATATGCAGCAAAGCCAAGACCTTATCGGGGCTCACATCCGTGCCTCCTCTTCGCGCTTCACGCATTGCGTCTCACGTACTCCGTCGCTTCCCGCTCCACGCCACTCGCCCATTCGCTGATTCGTTCCATTCATCGTTCATCATTCATCATTCTGCGTTTCAGAGTCGCTCCACGCTCCACGCTTCACGCTCCCTACTCCCTTACTCCCTGCTCCCCTACTCCCTACCTCGCCACCTCCACCCGATGTTCCGCCGAAACGACCAGCCCGTGAATCGGTACGTCCAGGCGACCGGTGATCTCCTGCCGTTCACCGGACCGTCGAACGCGGTACAGCTTCAACAATTCGATGAACTCGATTCCGCGCACCGGCTGCAGGCAGGTGTACAGATCGGAGGAGTATAGGTCGCGACCAAAGGGCCAACCCTCGCCTGCCGGCCCGCCGACGATCGGGTTTAGGAAGCGGTACAACTGCCGTTCCACGTCGGTGCGCACGCGTTCCGGATCGGCGTGTGGGTCGGTGGCCAGGGTCACGTCAACCCCGGTCCAGAGGTACTCCGGCTCGCGGATGTCCAGGCGGACGGTCAGCAGCCTGAAGTCATCGAGGTAGCGATGCACCGCACCCCGCAGGTCGTCACCGATTCGCAATTGTTCTGGGGCGATGCGCCGGTCGGGGCGATTGATCTTCGGGACCAGCAGCAGGTAGATCTGACCGGCCACGGCTCCCTTGGCTGCCGCACCCGACGTGGGTTGCACACAGCGTGCCCGCTCCACTCGCGAATCGGCCAGACGGGCCAACGCCTCGTAATCGCTTGCCGTCACGGCCCGCCCACGTGACCGTAGGAGTTGTGGCGCTCGCATCTGGGCCATCTCAATCGTCTCTGCGTCGATCCCGCCGGTGGCATCGGCATGGTTCGTGACTCGATCCACGTACGGGATGGACGTTTTGGGCACAGTTAAGGTGCCCGCTTGGACATTGCCGGCCACACCACCGCCGTACCGGTAGCTGGAGAAGCGCAGTCGAGCGCCACGCGGTGGGATCGCGCCATACGCGCGCACGGAGCCATCCGGTCGGCGCAGCGCCGGCCCGAAGCGGACCTCGCCGGCGGTACTGTCGCAGGTGAAGTGGCGGTCGCGCGGCCCAGAGTCGGCAAAATCGGGCACCGCCGTCCACCTCTCCCAGTCTTCTTCCCCCGGAGTCAGCACCTCGATGGTTTCGCCGGGCAGTCGCCGCAAGAGGGGCGTGTGCTCGACGTGGAAAACCTGGCCGGGAGAGCCATCGGACCGGCCCAGCATCACCTCGTGTACCACCGAGGCGTGCGTCGCCGGCACGGTGCCACCCCAACTGTTGGCGGCAACGTTTGTGACGCGAGGCGACTCGTCGTAGCTCGGCGCATCCGATTCCACGACTCGGCACCGCACCCAGTAGGCCCGGCGCTTTTGGAGGTCGCGCTGGGCCAGGCGGGGCAAGCGCAACAGGACCGTTCCCGATTGATTCATGCCCCCAGTGCTGTCCTTTTCGATAACCGCCGGTTGCCAGCGCCGATCCCCTTCGCCACCGTGCCAGCCTTCCCACTGCCACGGCGGGTTCGCCGGATCAATGCCCATCCCGATGGCCGTCGGACACGCCAGATCGAGGGCCAGCACGTGGTAACTCAGATCGTTCTCAAATCCAAAGTAGATGGCGTCACCCACCCTCGGCTTCCGACCGAAGGCGGAGAACTCAAAGCCGGTCACGCCCAGGTGTTGCAGGTTATGGTCCCGATACCCAGGCTTGCCACTCGACCGGCCCTTGATCTCGCGTGTGATCAGCGATGTCATGATCGGCGGGTAGACCTCCATGTCACGGTCGGTGCTGAAAACGATGGACGCGCGCGTTTCGGTGCGCACGGTCGCCACTTCGGTCCGCTGCGGAATCACGATCGTCTCCGGCTGCGGAGATGACAGGTAGAACGTGACCTCCGTCCGAGCCGACTCGGGCTCGCGGAGCCGCAGGCCCAACAGCTCCATAAACTTGATGTAGTTCTTCTCCGGCACCTGGTTTAGGCGGTACAGAACCATCTCGGTCATCCAGGCGAACAACTCCACGAGCGTGATGCCCGGATCACTGACGTTGTGATCGGTCCAGTCGGGACACGAGGCGGCGATCCGCTTCTTCGCTTCGTCTACGATGTCTTGAAAGGTGCGATCATCCAGATTGCGTGTCAGTAAGCCCATGAGATGCTCCTTCTACATGTTGCGTGCTGCGTATTGCATGATATGAGATGTGGGATGTGTGCTTCCTACTCCCTTCATCATTCTGCATTCATCATTTCAGACTCGCTCCCCGTTTCTTGCTTCCTCCGGAATCAAGTAGAACGGATAGACTAAACTCCGGTTACTGTGCGTGGCGCTGATCCGGTACTCGATGGAGATGAGCAGGCGCGCCGAATCGAAGCCTTCCGTTTCGACGTCCACATGGCGCACCTCGATGCGCGGTTCCCACCGGCCCAGCGCCTCCGTGACGTAGCGGCTCGCCAGGCCGGCGGTCGCTGTGTTGTTCGGCGCGAAAACCAGCTCGTGAATCCGGCAACCGAAGTCCGGCCGCATCACCCTTTGGCCCGGCGCCGTGCCCAGTATGATGTGAATCGCCTGCTCGATCTCCCCTTCGCCTTCGGACAACGCAATCGTCCGCCGCTCGTCGAGCAGCGGTGGAAACGACCAACCTCGACCGATTATGGGATTCGCCACAATTGCCTCCGTATGCGTATTGCGTTACTCGCTCAAACGTTCACCGTGAAACGCGATCCGTCGCTCCCCGCTCCACGCCTCAGTTGATCTTCACCAGGGCGCCCTTCACGTCCAGCGTGGCGCCGGCCTTGACCTCGCCCATAGCGCTGGCGTTGAGCGAAAAGGTGGTACCTTTCAGTTCCAGCTTGTTTCCAGCCTCGATCGTCAGGTTGGCGGCGCTCTTGATCTTGGCGTTAGCGGTCGACTCCAACGTGACCTCGCTCTTCGAGTCATCCAGAGTCAGCGTGTGCCCACCAGCCGTCGCGACGACGATCTGCTTCTTCTCATCGGCCAGGGTCAGGCGATGACCGCCGGCCGTTTCCAGAACCACGCCTTCGTCGGTTCCGTCAATGAAGGTCAGTGTGTGGCCGGCGCGTGTCTTGAACTGACGCTTGTGTACGCTGCCGTTTTCCAGAGCCTGGGACGTCGGCAACGGGGGACTATCCTGACCGTTCCAGAGGCCGCCGATGACGTACGGCCGGCCGACATCACCCTGCTCAAAAGCAATCAGCACCTCATCGTTCACCTCAGGCAAACAGAACAAGCCCCGCTCCGGCCCTCCCCCGACGCCCACCACACGCGCCCAATCGCTTTCCACGTCGTCCGAGAGCCACGGGAACTTGACCTTCACCCGCCCGCGGCCTTCCGGGTCATTGTTGTTGGTCACCAGGGCAACAACCGGGCCGTACGCTCTGTGTCTTACGGCATGGTCCGGGTGCGGGCTCAGCAATCTGCTCAACGTCCCCGGCCGCCGGCCGTGGATGCTGATGGTCGTTGTATAGCCTTCATCGGCCCGGTAGGTGTGGGTAGCGCCCGTGACGAAGTAGGTGCCCGAAAACTGCGTACCGAGAGACGTCAGTCTCACATACATGCCGGCCCGCAAATCCGGCTGACCGTAGCACGTCCCATCGGCCTGGATGTAAGCTCCGCTCAGCTCATCCAGGATGGACTGGGCCAACGTGTCCGCCTCTGCCTGGCTGTGCACATAGCGCTTGACCACGACGCGACGGGCGCTGTTAAAGGCCGCTGAGGCCAGTTCGGCACCGCTCTGCTGCCGCCCGATCTGCGGCTCGGTCTGTCCACGCGATGCCTGTCCCACGATCGTCTTTCGCGCTTTCGGGTCCCACCCTTTGACGACTACCTCATCTACCTGCTCAACCAGCGTCAGTAGCGGCCTGAAGGTTTGGAGCTGGTGCCCCCACTCCAGTTCCGGCGTACTGCCGTTACGGGAGGGCCGGCGGAAGTGCAGCGTGTTCTCCATTACGAAAAATTCGTAGCCAATCCGTTCGGCCCGTTCGGTCAGGAAATCCATGTGACTCTGGTTGTGCTGCAAAACGTGATCGTAAACCTCGGTCGTGGAGTCGACCTGCGCGCGAAGGCCCGCCTCCTGCGCGATCCGGTTCGCCAGATCGCTGTCGGTCACTTGCAAGTACGCCTGACTGTGAGTGCCTCGGAACAGCCGGTGCGATTGGTCGTAGCCGCGCACCAGTAGATTCGCCTGAGTTCCCGCAACGAACTCCGGCTCCAATGCCGTGATCTCTCCCTTGATCAGGACCTGGCTGTTCCCTCCCTCTTCTGGGATGAAGGCGATCTCCACCTCCTTGCCCAACTCGAATGGCCCCTCGTCCACCCATTGCAAGTGTTCATCGTGTACCTGAATCGTGAACATGTCGGGCACATGGAGACTGGTGTCCACAACGACCTCGATCAGATCGTCCATGATCTCGGATGGCAGGTCGTTGCCATCAACCTTGATGTAGAGATGATCCATCAACCTCTGTTCATTTGGCACGTTTCAAGTCCTCACGCTCCACGTTTACGCCCTTAGGGAACTCCAAGATAATAGTTCTCGCAAACAGATTCTCGATGCGGCCCACAATAGATCGAAAAAGTAATCTGCAAGGGAGTTCCTTGGGCTTTTCCACCTCGTCTGAAGACATTTGGCGAATTCTAACAGTCTTCGTGATACCTTTCTGGCAGGTTTATTTCTCTGGAAAAGCCTTACTTTCTACTCCCGACTCCCGACTTCCCGCTCCTCACTCATCGTTCTGCATTCCCGGCTTCCTCTTCCTCACTCCAGCGACGGGATGACCAACTGCTGCCCATCGCAAAGGTGAAGCGGGTGTCGCAGGCCATTCGCATCGGCGATCAACCGCCAGTACGCCGAATCCCCGTACGCTCTGGCCGAGATCCAATCGAGCCGCTCCCCAGCCTTGACGATGTGGGTCTTCACGGGCGGCCCGCCGCCGGACGTTGGGTTCTGCCCATGATGGTTCTTTTCATCGGAAATCTGCAGAAATGTGACATCCACGGTAGTCCGCAACGGAACTCCGTCCTTGTCAAACAGGGTGAACTTCTGTGAGATCGAGGTGATGATCGCTTCAAAATAGAACTTGCCCCAGTGAAAGGCGACGTGAGGCGGCTCGCTTTTGTTGTTCCGTTGATTCCTCTGATCCTCGGCCACCATCATCATCTTCCATAGCCCCTTCGTGTGCTCCCGCACGTCGGTGCCATCGACATACGTGTCGAAGAACAGTTGCAGTTTCAGAGTCTCTGCACCACCCTGCTTGAACTTGATCTTCGGTATATTCTTGCCCTTGTTCTCTTTCTTCTCCCACTGATTCTGCTTGGACAACGTGTACTCGTGCGGGTTGAACATACAGTACACTTTGTCCCCTGTCGATTCGTTCTCGATTGTTGCCGGGGCAAGATTGCCTTTGGTGTTTGGCATCAGATTCCCTCTTCTTCTATCCCCAGGCTCTTTCGCGTTCAACTCGCAGACGCCGGCACAGAATCTGGTACACCTGCCGCGCCATCGTATCTACATCCGCCCCCGCACTGCCGGCTTCGGGAGCAGGTTGCGCTGCCGGCACTGCCGCCGCCGCCGTGGTCGCCGGCGACCCGCCCGCCGCTTGCTCCGTCGCACTGCGCTGGACGACCGGCGATTCGCCATCACCCCGCGTAGACGGCCACCGGAGATCGGCATGGGCTGCCTTCGCCGTCACCGCCCGAACCTCTCCCAACATACCAGTCTCCGCGTCATTTGGGAACGGCTCAGCCCCACGGCGGCGAACCTGCTGGTGTGGCGTATGCTCTGCCCGACTCACGCCAAGCGCAAAACCGGTTTCGCCAACCGGCATCTCGCCGGCCAGGGGCAGCGACTCGCTCTCCCGCGCACCAAGCAACGGCAGCTCTGTTTGTGCTGACCATCCGGCATCTCGGTCACGAATTGTTGGCACCGTGGCCTTTGGGGGAGGCATTGTCTGCCGGATCCCCCCAAGCGGCATCTTGAAGCGCTGCACAGGTGGCTGCGCGCCGGTGGCCCGCGAGACTGACGGCAACCTGAGCGGAGTCCTCAAAACGAGTGAGGACGCCAGCGCGCCAATCGATGGTCGGCGCGCGATCCATGGGCGACTTCGTTCCACCGGCCCGCCCTCCGCCTCCCACGGCGAGGCGAGAGGCAAGACTTGACCCATCGCCGAATCCTGACCGGTTGAACCCGGCACAGCCACACGATCGCGTAGCGGATGGACGGTTTGCGCAAGCCCTTCCAGCAGCCCACCGTTGCCAGCTTCTGTGGCCTCTTCCGCCAAGCCGACTTCGCCAGGTTCTGTGACCTCCTCCGCCAAACCGATATCGCCAGGTTCCGCAGCCTTTTCTGGCGGCCCGGCCTCGCCCGTTTGCGCCGGGGGGCCGGGTTGATCCACGATTGCGGTCGGCGTTTCCGGCATCTCGTCCCGCTGCACCGGCTTTGCGACCATGCCCTGTTGTCCGCTGCCAGGTCCGCCGGCCACCGGGCGCGCCTCCTCCAGACGATCTTCCGCGCGGCCCACAGCGATGCTCATTCTGCCGGCCTCCGGCTCAGCCACCTCTCGACGTACGGGGGTTGCCGGCGCTTCTGGTCGGGAGCCAGTGATGTCAGCCGTGTCGGATTCCCGCCGGGTGGTTGGCGACAGTTTTTCCCCTGTGCCAAGCTCCCTGGCCGGAGCCGAAGGTGGCGCAGGTGAGGGAGTCTCCTCTCGATGTTCGCGTTGCCGCCGAACCGGGAGATCCGTGCTCGCCGGCCGCTTTGGCGCAACGCGCGCCTCCGACCCAGACGGCTGCGGGTCGCGATCTGGCGACCGCTCATCCTCTCTGCGCGAAACCGCAGGCCGCCGGGGCTCCACCATCGCCGGTTCGACAAGTTCTGGCTCTGGCGGCGCCGTCGGAACCAGGGCTTCGGTCGCCATCACGGTTGGGGCCTCGGCCAGTTCGGGCTCTGTTTGCGTTCGGCTCTTCCCTGCCGGAGGATGTTCGACCTGACCGGCGTCATCTTCCGCCGGACGGGCCTGAACATCTGGGGGTTCCACCGGGGCAATCGGTGCTGCTGCGACCTCCTCTTCGGTGGACCGGCGCACCGCATTGGACTGCGGAATCGCGGGCAATTCGACGGCGGTTCGGCGCATCGGCTGGCGAGCGGGGCGACGGGGTGACTGCTGGCCACTGCGCTGCACGAGCGTGTCTTCGCGCGCCGCCCGCCCCGCAGAACGACTCCGCTGAGCCACGGCCAAGCCCTTATCGTCTGCCTGCGAAACTCGTGCCGGGGCCTCGACCGGTGCTGGTCGCTCGCCGCCAGACGTCGCCGTTTGCCCCGCGCTCATGCGGCGCAAACGCTGCAACACCTGGCCGCCGGGGTCTCCAACGGAGGCACTGCCGGTTCCCTGCTTCCTGGCTACGCCCGGAGTTGCACGGACTGCTTTGCTTGCCACAGCCTGGGCAAAGCGCCAGACCATAGACTGGTCCACACGGCGGTAGCCCGTCGTTATCGGCCGGCGAGGCACCGGCCGGAGCGTATGCCAGGGCCGTCTTAGCTTTCGCGCGATCTGTCGGCCCAGATTGCTCTGCACAAGCCTTCTCATCGGATGAATCAGGCCGCGTTTCCGGTGCAAACCGTTCACGTACACTCAACCTCGGCGAAGGCCAACTCCAACGATTCGATCGCGATGGCGTTTTCCGATGACTTGAACGTTGGGGCGGTCCACTTGACCGGGTAGGCCCGTTCGAAATCCCAGCGTATGACCTCGCTCTGAGTCGAGTCGTACATCACGACCGAGACACTCTTCATCGCGCCCGACAGCTTGCCGACAGCGATATCCCGATACCACTTCATCAGTTTGGACGACTGGGTCACACCTCGTTTCAGCGTGATCCGGCCGGCTTTCACCCGGCCGGGCAACTGGTGGACGCCGCTGTTGTAGCCGCCCTCTTTCTGCTCGTGCAGCTCTACCTCTAACGAGGGAAGCGTACACTCGCTGAACACGGCCTCGTCTATGCCTTCGATTTGCACGGCGAAACGAAACGAAGCGAACGATTCAACTCTCTGACCTGCTGGCGCCATCCCTATCTCCTTCCCAATCTCCGCCACCCACAGCGCTCACGATCGCGGCGCAAGTCCTGACAGAGAAGATCGTATACCCGATCAGCCACTGCTTGCGGCGAGAGCGCCGCCGTCTCCCGCTCGACCGTCTCGCCGGCCGGCCCCTCCGGCTCCGACGCGCCCACCGATTCGGGCCCGCCCGTTGCCGGGGAAGCCGGTGCGGCCCGCTGCACGAATGGAAGAGGGACTTCACGGTTGGAGAAGCGGGCCGGCGCCGGCCACAGACGATGGTGTGCGCCTGTGGCCAGGCGATGAGCCTGGCCAACGGGCCGGCGACCGGCTGCCCCAATCTGTTTGCTCATCATCCCTCCAGCGTCATATCGTTAAGCCGCGTGTTGATGGCCGCGATTTCGTCCACCCATCGCTGGCGTTCGCGGTGCTCCATGTGCATGATCTCACCGTAGGGCCAGTGAAAATGGTAGGCGATGTAGGCCATCTCCTCGTACAGACGGTCGAGCGGGTAGACAATCACCCCCCCAAGGGAACACTCTCCCATTCAAAATGGTGCTCGCACTCCGGGCAGACAACGCCCACCTGCATGTGACCGTTCTCGTTGATCTTGCGGTACAGGTCTTGCAGGTAGGCCAGGTCTGCGGAGAACAGCTTCTCGATGACCCCCGGGTTGATGTGGCGCAATGTGCCTAGCCGCGTGATCACCCGCGAGAGCAAGATGATCGTCAAGTAAGCTTCGTTACTCTTGACTCGCGGGTCCCGCATCGGGGCGATCTCGTCGATCGCCGTGGCCAGACGCATCAAGCCGTCCCGATGGACGTTGCCCTCCGAGTCGATGTACCCTTTGGGCAATGTAAACTCGAACTCTGTTTGCAACATACGCTACCTCCTGTTCACCTAGCACAGACGCTACCGGTTTCTAGTTTCGGGTTTCGAGTTAGGTGTCACGTTTCACGTCCCACGCTCCCGACTCCCTACTTCCTGTTCATCATTCATCGTTCCGCGTTCTACACTTCAGAGCCTAATTCACCCGCCACAGCCCTTCGTGGGCAATGGCCAACTCCTCGATCCCGATCTCGTTGGAATCGGACTTCACCTGCGGGCCGGAGACCTTCACCGGCCAGGCACTCTCGAAATTCCAGCGAGCGATTTCGCTGAGATGCTGGTCGAACATCACGATGGACCCATTGGCACGAGCCGAGTCGACATCGCCATCCTCGACCGTCTTGCGCCAGTCCCAAATGTCCATGTTATCGGTGATTCCCCGCTTCAGCGTGATGTTCTCCCACTTCAGCCGGCCAGGAATCTTCATGATGATTTCCTTGCCGTTGTCCACAACTTTGTGATCGATGACCTCATGCTCAGAACCCAACCCTGAACACTCGGTAAAGTAGCCGCTCACCATGCCTTGAATCTCCACGGCATAGTGAAAACCAACTAGCGGATCGGTCCTTCCGTTTGCCATGATACATACCTCCTGTTTAGCTAAGTCACGTGTTTCGTGTTGCGTACTGCGTATTACGGTTCAGGCTCTACGCCCGACGCTCCACGTCCTATACCTCGGCGTCCGGGCCGGCCCACTGGCTGATGCGGAAAATCACGAACTCGGCCGGCTTGACCGGTGCCATTCCGACCTCGATGATCAGTTGGCCAACATCACGAACCTCCGGCGGGTTAAGCTCTTCGTCGCACTTGACGTAGAACGCTTGCTCCGGTGTGGCCCCGAACAACGCGCCACTGCGCCAGACCAAGCGGAGGAACGCCGACACATCGCGCCGCACCCGCGCCCAAAGGTCCTGGTCATTAGGCTCGAAGACGACCCATTGCGTGCCGTTTTCAATCGACGCCTCGACGTAGTTGAACAGCCGGCGCACGTTGACATAGCGCCACGATGGATCGCTGGACAAGGTGCGCGCGCCCCAAACCCGAATACCCCGCCCCGGGAATGCCCGGATGCAGTTGACGCCCATGGGGTTCAGGCCGTCCTGCTCACCCTTCGTGACATTCACCTCCAGACCGATGGAACCCATCACCACCTCGTTCGCCGGCGCCTTGTGCACGCCGCGTTGGTCGTCCGTCCGGGCAAAGATGCCGGCAAGATAACCGCTCGGCGGCACCAACATACTGGCGCCGTTTGCCCCCAGCGGGTTCGGTGTCGCGATCCAGGGATAGTACAGCGCTCCAAACTTGGAGTCGTAACCGGCCTGGTTCTTCCGCCAATCCCCGATCTGTTGCGGGCTCATTCCTGGTGGCGCATCGAGGATCGCGAACCGGTACTTCATCCGCTCACAGTGATTCAATACCGTCGTCTGTACCGCCTTGACGCCCTCCAGGTCGAGATCGCCGCGCTCGTAGCTGCTCATCAGATCAGGTACGCACACCATCGTCACATCATCCAACGCTTCCAGCGCACCGATCCCCTCGCGGCGGGCGGTATCGCCTTCGAACTGGGGAGCGCTCACGGTCAGGGCTTTGATCTCGCCACCCTGCAGCGAATAGCTCCCCGGCGCCGGCCGCCGTTCGGCCAACTTGCCCGTCTTGCGCAGGATTTCGACCTGGACCAACTGCGACTGTGCATTGACCACCGTCGCCACATTTCGCGCTCCGGAACCAAGGGTCACGCCATCAAACCGTTCGACCTCACTCTTGCCGCGACCGATCGTCAAAACGAACGTGTCCGTCTCGGCCGGGGCTTCCTCCCCCTCGGCTGCCGGTGGCGGACTCTCGTGCGCGATAGAAACATCGATCTCGTTGCCGACCGGACCGCCCTGCTTGGCCTTGATCAGGAGGCTCTCTGCCTTCGGATCCCCGACGCTGGGCAGTGCGGCCTGAGCCGCAGTGGCCATCGCGGGATCGTCGCTCACGCCCAGCGTGTTCACGCTGATCACGTAGCAGCGCCCGCCGCCATTCGCAAAGTAACCGTACACCGCGTTTGGCAAATACGCCCCCTCGACAAAGCCGCCGAACTTCTGCGCAAACTGGTTCCAGTTGGTGACCAGCGTCGCCTTGTTCAGCAAAGGCACCGGCCCGGAGCCGTTGTGGCCTGGCTCTTCTGCCCGCTCCGTGAAGCCGATGAAAGCAGCCACCGCAGTTCCTACACCCTCAATCGGTTTTGTGCCGCGGTCCACCTCTTCGACGTAGACCCCCGGCGATTGATAAGCTGTTGCCATTTGTAAACCTCCTCATAAACTATTGCGTGTTCCGTCGGCCACACGCACCACGTACCACGTACCACGCGTCACGTTTCATGTTCTATCTCGTCCTTCACCTCCCTTCGTACCACGATTGCTTCAGACCTCGATGTCATAATCCTCAGCCGGAACGTTGATCTTGTGTCGTCGCTTCTTGCGTCCCTCTGCAACGACCTCCAGCGTGTACTCGCCGGCCTCCAGATTGCCGATGATGAATCGCCCATCGTCCCGAACGGGCACATCCTGACCACGCTCGACCAGAGTCAGACGAACGTTTTGGCGTGCCCCGTTGCCGCGAAGGTTGCCCCCAACCATCCAGAAGCGATCCGGCTCAACGCCTTCTTTGAACCGTGCAATCTGTGGCAACTCCGTAGCCTCTCCGAAGCGCAGGTCGCGTAGGCGTACCAGCGGCCCGGTGACTGCCTGATACGGGTTCAGGGCCAGGGTGATGACGCAGGCGATGGCCGGTCGCAGCTCGTTGTCCAGCGCGCTCCAAATGTCGGCCGGCGTTCGCAACTCATCGTGTTTGGCGACGCGGACCGGGATCGGCACCGGCTGGCCCTGCAAACTCTCCAGTAGCAGTTCTTCTGGCAAATCCGGGAAGCGGAAGAGAGCCAGCAGCGTGCGGGTCAGCAAACGGTGCTCGTCGTCGGACTCCGCCGCCCAGGCGGTGATCATGTAGTGCAGGTCCATCCGCACCGGCGAACGTCGCTTCGTGGCCGTCCCGTCGCTGTTGCGCTGGATCTCCCATTCCGGCTGGCGCAACGTGTTGTTCTCGCGCAGATCGTGCAGGAACAGATTCAGCGTGGGCCGCGAAATGCGCGACGACCACTCCCGCTTCGGTAAATCGAACGCGATGTCCACCTCGCCGTTCTTGATCGGCAGCTCCCGGGTGAGCAATTGCCGTAGGACTTCGTCCAGGTCGCTGATCATTTTCTGTACTCCGTGCGTGATAACCAGACCTGACAGGTTTTGAAAACCTGTCAGGTCTTACCCGACCAACACCGTCGGGCAGCCGGCGACGATGCTGTCCGGGGGGCCGGTGCAGGTGGCCATGTCCCCCATACGGGCCGCCGGCTGGCCGCCGATGAGGACCGTAACACTCCCCGGCGGCAGAATCGGGCCGCCGACGTGCGGTATAGGTGGCGTGCCCGGCGTGACCATTGGGCAGATATGCATATCGCCGACGCGGGCCGCGGGCTGACCGCCGATCAGCACCTGCGGAAAGCCGGCGGGAATCGTGCCCCCGTGAGCGGTCATGTCTCCCTGGCGAGCGGCCGGCTGGCTCATGCTATCAGCCTCTTTTCCTCTGGCAAGTCTCGTCGCTGGATGGCTTTCACCTACACCTCTTCTTCCGGCAACTCTTCTTGGCGCTGGATGGCCTCCATCTGCGGCTGAAGCAGTTCCTCCTCTTCCTCCTCCGGCTGCGGCTGGAGTATCTCCTCCTCTTCTTCGATGGGCTGCATCTGAACCTCTTCTTCCTCCTCCTGGCGCTGGACAGCCTCGCCCCCAGCCGCTTCCCCCTTGACCGCCTGTTGGGCAACGGCATCCGCCTCCTGCTCAAAGGCGTCGCCGGGAGCGCTGACCGTCATCCCTCCTCCACTGCCGCTCACTGCCCCCGATCCTTGCTGCACGACGTGCGTCAGCTCGTGCGCGATCAATTCTTGGCCGCTGCTGGAGTGTGGGTCGTAGGCCCCTTCGCGGAAGAAGACGTCCTGGCCGGTCGTAAATGCCTTGGCCCCCAACTGCCGGTTCAGGTCGTCGGAATCTGGGGAAGTGTGTACGCGCACGCCGCTGAGGTCGTGGCCGGTTGCGTTACTCATCTGCTTCTGGACCGTGCTGTCCAGCGACTGCCCGCCGCCTCGTACCTGGTTGATCTTGCTGGTCGTCTGGTCATCGAGCTCGAAAGAGCCCTCACCACTGCGCTGGGCCAGCAGGCGCTGCACCGCCCGGTTGCCGACCATCTGCTGCAGGCCGGCCAGG
>CAZDTE010000007.1:0-44854 GCA_964508275.1 uncultured Ardenticatenales bacterium | reverse complement strand
TGGCAGAAAAAAGCAAGGCCGGATCAAGACGCCCCAGATTATTGAGATGATACGCTTTTCCAGAGAAATAAACCTGCCAGAAAGATATCACGAAGCCTGTTAGAATTCGCGAAATGTCTTCAAACAAGGTGGAAAAGCCCAAGGAACTCCCTTGTAGATTGCTTTTTAGAAGTACTGCGGGCTGCATCGGAAATCTGTTTGGGAGAACTATTTTCTTGGAGTTCCCTTAGGCGACTCCCCGCACGCCCCATACGCACCGAGACCCGGTCAGCAAGTCTCGCCATGGCTTTCGCATAGGACGATCTTCCTACCCCCGATTGCTCCATCTTGGGACCATAATCCCATTGAGGAATCCTCCCCCCTGTGCTTAAATAAGAGTGGCGTTCTGCAAACGCGTGGGTAGGCCCTGCCAGAATAGGGGGGTGACTCGTCATGTCCCCTTTCGTTGTCACGTTTTCTGCCCCGGCCCGGCGATAATGCCCTCAGGGTTCGTCGCCGCCTTGGGCCGCGAACTTGTTCGCTGGCGGTCTTTTCTTGAAGGAGTACAATCATGGACAGTCCGCAGGTTTCTCGGCCTTCTCTCTCCCGGCTTTTCGTGCCGGGCCTGGCCGTCACGGTCATGCTGGCCCTGTTTCTGAGCGTTCTCACCACCGGCGTCGTGGCCATGCCCCCCCAACCGTTCCCTTTGACATCCACAGCGACGCCCACCCCTTCCATCACCCCCACGCCGGCGACCGGGGCCGACTTGACCATTGAACAGTTCACCTACTACGGTGGAGCGACCGCTGTGATCGGGGACGCCATCGGCGACCTGCTCTGCCTGACGATCCGCAATTCCAGCACCGCGGACGCCGCCGGCTTTTGGGCCGGGGTTTACGTGTCCGCCGACCCGACGATTGATACGAACGACACGCTCCTCACCAATGGCAAAGTGTACGTTTCAGGCCTTGCCGCCGGCGATGCCATTACGGTGACGTTCCCTGTTGACGCCTTCGTACCGTTCAGTGTGCCGCCTGGCGGGGCCTATTTCATAGCCGCTGCCGACAAAACCCACCTCGTCTCCGAGACCAATGAAGGCAACAACACGACCTCGGTCGCGGTTACCCTGCTGGGAGCGCCAACTGCGACACCAACACCGACTGCCACTCCCTCTCCCACGCCAACGCTATCCCCAGACCTGCTGATCGGCTTGTTCACCTACTCTGGGCCAACGGACATCATCAACGGCGAGCCTATCGGCTACTACTTCGATCTCATCATTCGCAACGCCGGTACAGCCGTCAACGAAGGATTCTGGGTGGGCCTGTATGCCTCGCCCGACCAGAACATCACCTCCGGAGACACACTCCTGCTGGGTGGCCACGAATGGGTCGCCGGCCTGGCCGCCGGCGAGGCGATGACCATCACCTACCCGTCATCCGCGGCTGTGCCCGACACCGTTCCGCCCGGCCCTGCCTACATCGGCGCCTTTGTGGACAAAACAGACTACATCCTTGAAGCGGATGAGACAAACAACACCAGCGCCTGGGCAGTGAACATCCTGTCGCCAACGGCCACCCCAACACCAACCCTTGTGCCCCGACCAGACCTCGCGATCACCAAGGACCTGGATGGCGTGGTCGCCGAGGGCAGTATGGCCGTCTATCGGATCGCATTCCAGAACCTTGGGAACGCCGACGCCTTCAACGTGCGCATCAGCGATACCTTGCCCGCCGGCATGGCGTTCTTGGGCGCTGTGGCTGGCCAGGCCGGAACGCCTGACCCACTCCTCACGACTCCCTGGGGCAACGGTGACCTCATCTGGGACATCGGGGCCGTTCCCGTCGGAAGCTACGATAGCATCATACTGCTCGCCTCCCTCGATGTGAACGTGTTCGCCGGAACCACGATCACAAACGCCGTGGCGATCGGCGGCGCACATGATGAACAGGTCTTCGACAACAACGAGGCAGCTCATGGCACAGTGGTTGACATACCGGAGATCGTCGGCTCTGTGCTCGACCCCACGGGCCAGCCGGTGGGCTTCGCCGAGATCGTCGCCACGAATGCGTTGGCGGTCTATTCCGGTGCCCACACCTGGTCACGGCCCGATGGGAGGTTCTCGCTCGGTGGCTTGACCAGCGGCACCTATCACCTCCAGGTGCTCGCCCCACCGGACTCCACCTGGCCCGAGTCGATCCCCTTCACCGTGACGGTGCAAACCGACAGTCCGCAAGACGTAGGCGAGATCTACCTGGGCAATCCCCAAATCGCCGGACAGGTCGTCCTGCCGGACGGCAGCGCCGGCCTTGGCCATGCCTACGTGCTGGTCGAGAGCCCGGACGGCACGACCTTTGCCGACACCGTTGCCGACGGGCAGGGCTTCTTCCGGTTCTGGGCCTTGGAACCAGGGACGTATCGCCTGCAAGCGTATCCGCCGGATAATGTTCCGGGCTACGCGCCGTCCACATCCCACTGGATCAAAGTTTCAGACACTACAACGACGGTCGAAGCCGGCCGCATCCCGGTCACCATACCCAGCGTCTTTGGAAAAGTAATCGATCCGGCCGGGAACGACGGCGCCAACGCCACTGTCTTGCTCAGCGGCAAAGGCGATTCCTTCCTGCAGGCCGTGAAGGCGGACGCCCAAGGGATCTTCGCCTTCGGTGGCCTGCCCGCCGGCATTTTCTTCGTGCAAGCGTTTCCGCAGGTGGGAGATCCCTGGGCCCCATCACTTCCCGAACCGGTAGACATGACGACAACAGCAGCCGCCTACAACGTGGGCATCCTCAGACTTACCACGCCCTCCGTCATCGGACAGGTCACAGATCCCGCCGGGACCACCGGCGTTGGGGGAGCGACGGCCATACTCCACGACCGGGACTGGCACAAGGTAGCCACGAGCGAGACCGAGCCGGATGGCTCCTTCAAACTGGGCGGGCTTCCTGCCGGGTGGTACGAACTGGACGCCATACCCCCCGACGGAAACTACCAGTACGCGCCAAACTTCGGGACCCCCGTCCAGGTGATCAGCGGCACGATTAGCCACCTCGGCGCGGTCCCCCTGAATGTCGCCCAGGTGCAGGGCCAGATCGTGGAGCCGGATGGGGCCGCGCACCGCAGCGGCAGCGTGACGATACACGGTTCGGACGTGAGCAACGCGGGAGAAGAGTTGACTGTGCCCGCAGACTGGGCCGGGTGGTTCCAGGTCGGCGGGCTCAACCCCAGCATCACCTATAGCGCTCAGGCTCACCCGCGCCACTATGGCCTGGGCCTGGCCGATTCGGCAGATGTCGCCATCCCTACGGCGGCTATCCAGTCCACTGGGGCGCCCACTCTCACCCTCATGCTGCGGCGTGCCAACCTGGACGGACAGGTCGTGGACGACACCGGTGTTCCGCTTGAGGGCGTGGCGGTTGTGCTGTACAGCGGAGCGACGGCTACGCAGACGAACATGGGCGCTGCCGGCTACGGCACGTATGTTCCCGACACTTCCCCGACCCTCGAAACCTGGCTGGGCACCGATTACGACGGGCGCTTTGCCTTCGGCGGCCTGAGTTCTGGGACCTACTGGCTGCAAGCCTTCCCCCCCCCGAACCGGCCCGATCTCTTCCGCTCTGAACCGGTAGAAGTGACCGTGCAGCAAGGAGGCATCACCCATCTTGGCAACCCGTTGATGATACAGAGGGCCGTCAAGCAACTGACCGTGGCCGTAGCCCGTAGAGACTCCACGCTCGTCACCAACGGGGAAGTGACGGCCAACCAGCGTGGCAGCACGCTTTCGGTGCGGGCCACCGCCAACGGCGACGATCTCTACCACCTGGGTCTGGCCGGCGGCGAGTGGGAGGTGTCGGTCGCGCCGCTGACCGAAGGGGCCAACTGGACGTACACAAAACCGCCGCAAGTCGTCGCCTTCGACAAAGGGAATCAGCCGGAGAGCAAACATATCACCCTCACCGTGACGACGGCAGACGCTCACGTCATCGGCAGGGTGGTCGATCCCGAAGGCAACCCACCGCCGGCCGGCTCCGTGTTTGTTGACGTGCGCAATGATGACGGCACCGGAAACGGTGCGGAGACCGACAGCAACGGACAGTTTGATGTTGCGGTTCCGCCTGGCGTCTATCACGTGGGCATCTACGTGCTCAGTGGCGATCTCGCGGCCCCGGAACTTCCGCCGGTCAAAGTGGAATCGGGCGAAATCGCCAACCTGGACACGATCCACTTGGAACGGATGACGGCCCAGATCACCGGGCAAGTGACCCGCGAAGATACGGACGCCGGAGTCCCCAACATTGGGGTGAAGGCCTGGAACAACAAAGGGGACCTGGTGGAAGCGCTGACGGATGCCGGCGGCTTCTACAGCCTGACCGTCGCGCCGGGAATCTGGTACGTCGGCGTGAGCCTCTCAGCGGCGGACCCCTTCCTGCCCGATGTGCCACCGCAGCGGGTGCAAGTGCAATCGCCGGGGGAAACGGTGAGCGGCGTCAACTTCGCCCTCACGCCCACCCAAGCGACGATCCAGGGCGCGGTGGTGAACGAGTTCGGCCAGCTCATGCCGGAAGTTGACGCCTGGGTTTACGCTCGAGAAGGCAACGTTGCCACCGCTGTGATCGCCAGCGGCGGGGCAGTGCGCAATGGACAGTTCTCGTTCCACGTCCCGGCCGGCAACTACAAGGTTGGACTCTTCCTCCCGCCCGGTTCTCCGTTCGTGGCCGATCCGGAACAAGCGGTCTCGGTCGGGCCCGGCGACACGGCCACCCTTACCCTGGTGGTGCGGACCGCGGATGCGACCATCATCGGTCATTTCGAGTTGGGTATGGTCGCCCTCACGCAGATTGCGCCACAGCCGCTGGGCGTGATCGGGCATGTGTTTGCGTCGGGTGGCGACGGGCAGGACTGGCACTCCGCCCCGATCTACGCGGACGGGCATTTCACCCTGACGGTAGCGGCGGGAACCTGGCGCGTGAGTTACGAGATCGAAGATGAGCGCTATGTGGCCCCGGAACAGACGGGTTATCAAGTCACCTTGGGGGCCGGCGAGGTGTACGACCTGGGTGCTATCCCTCTGCTGGAGGTCGATTCCGAAATCCGTGGCGTTGCCAGGCAGCCCAACGGCGCGCCTTTCCCCAGCGCTCTCGTTTGGGCTGTGCGCATGGCCGGCGGACGCCAACTGCGGTTCACGGCCGAGGCTGCGGCCCCGGACGGCACGTTCACACTGCGGGTGCCCGCCGGAACCTACCGGGTGGGGGCCGTAGCGCCGCAGGGGAATGCCTACAGCGGCTATCGTTCTCCCCCGATCGAGACCGTCTTTGTCGCCGCGGGTGCGCCGGCCACCCTCACGCTCCAGTTCTGGCTGGCGACCGCTCGCCTGGACGGCACGGTCGGGTTCCCGGGGACCGGCGGCATCATCGGCGTGGAAGGAGCCTATTTGTGGGGCTGGTCCGAGCAGGGCGCGCACGTGCAGGGCACCAGCAAGACGAACGGCACCTATCGCCTGTGGCTGAGCCCGGGCCGGTGGCACGTAGGCGCAGCCTACCAGGACGAGAGCGGCAACGTCTTCCGGGCCGACCCGATCGTGCTCGACGTGTCGGTGAACCAGTTGCTGACCCACGACTTTGCCCTCAAGCCGGTCGGGCAACTACCGAGCGGGCGAACGGTCTCGTTCGACGCCAACGAAGTGCAAGTCGTTCACCTGGATGACAGCACCGAGGTGCGCATCCCCGCCGGTGCGCTGGCCGATTCGGGGCGGGTGTGGGTCGTCATTGCCCCCACCGTCACCGACGTGCCGCACACCTGGCTGGCTAAGCCGTTGAAGTTCGGCTACACTATCCAGGCGTTTGACGACAGCGGGCGACAGATCACGGGCGGCTTCAACAAGAATGTGTTGATCAGCTTCCAGTACGATGAGAGCGATCTCCCGACCGGTGCCTCCGAGAATCGCATCATTCCGCTCTACTTCTCCACGACAACCGATTCCTGGACACCGGTTGATAGTTACACGCTCGACCCAGTCGCCAACCGGGTCACCGCGGAGATCAACCACTTCTCGATGTGGGCAGACAGCATGTGGGCGGATAGCATGTGGGCGGACGGCGTCGGAGGGGCGCTGGGGTTGCCGGTGATCATGCGCGGGGGTTAGAGGTCAGCCACACATCGCGCCAATTCCCGGCCAACTGTACGAGGGGCAGGCAGAAAAGTCTGCCCCTTTTTCGTGCGTCGGCGACCCCGTCTGTCCCGAACAGGATTTGCCAGCTCTGCCTTCTTGTGTTACCATTCCCGTCGGAAAGCTGTCGTAAAGGTTGCCAACCTTCACACGCCATTTCCGTCCCCGCCCACCGTAATCGAGCGCGGTGGCGTGCAAACGCTCATGGGGACTGCTCTGAAAACAGCGGAGGAGAGAAGGTAGTGAGCCAGCGCACGCCGATCAGTCAAGTCACACAACTGCACATCACGGAACTGCACTCGTTTGCCGCGCACGCGCGCGGCCGACATCGCCTGCGCTTGGCGGTTCGGCAACTCAGCGACGGATCGCTGCTGACCATGCCCGCCGCCGTGCTGAGCGACGGGACAGACCGCCCGCGCATGGTGCTGGTTGCCGGGCAGCACGGCAACGAGTGGAACGGCCCGTGGATTCTGCACCACCTCGCCGGCGCGCTGAATCCGGACGACGTACACGGGACGCTGGTGCTGGTGCCGATTGCCAACCCCCTGGCCTTCAATGAGGGTCGGCGGGTATCAGTCGTGGACAGCATCGACTTGAACCGCACCTACGGCGGTGGCCGGCCGAGAAAGCCTACGGAACACCTGGGCGCGTTGCTCTGGGAGGGCCTGTTTTCGCGCACCGACTACCTGATCGACCTGCACAGCGGCGGCCCCGGTGAATACCTGCCCTTCGCGGCGACACCGTTTGGCAATGACCTGGAGCTCGCACGAGTCCTAAACCTACCCTTCATCCACACACCTGGCCGGACGAAACCGGAGTTCCTCGTCAGCGCATGCCAGCAGGCCGGGGTCAAGTCGGTGCTGGTGGAGTTTGGCGGCGGGCACTCGCTGGATTGGCCGTATCACGAAGCGGTCACCGCCGGCCTGGTGAACGCCATGCGCGTGGTCGGCCTTCTCGCCGGCCAGCCACAGCACGCCCCACAGCCCCACATCTTCGCCCACAAGTACATCGTCTCTGCACCGGCCCCCGGCTTCTTCGCGCCGGCGGTCAAACTGGGCCAACACGTGCCGACCGGTGATCGTCTGGGCACGATCACGCCAATCCTGGCCGAGGCGGAGACGGAGATCGTCTCACCCCGGGAGGGGATCGTCCTGTACCTGCGCCGCGAACTCTTGGTCGGCGAGCAGGACAGTCTGGTTCACATCGCCTGAATCTCGTCGCAGTGGCCGGCCACGTAGCTGAGCAGAACCGCGGAAGCAGCGAACATCTGCGCCAGATTCTGCTCGTCCAACCGGATGGTCTCCAGGGCTTCAGCGGAAACGCCCAACCCGCGGTCCGTATCCACGCCACCGTAGCCCGACAGGTTCACGACGAGGGCTCGTTTGCGATTCTCGCCCGTGTGAGGCTCCAGGGCAATCCGGAATAACGCTCCCACAGGCAACAACTGGTCACCGTCACGGGCGACGTAGACGCGGACATCGAAGTTGCGCTCCGATTCACGCCACCAGGCCCGGTGCGGCTGCACTTTCTCGCAGACGGTGTACGGGAACGGGCTGCGCCAGGGCCCAAACTTCTGCCGGAATTCGCCAATGCTCTCCTCGATGACCACGGGGATGGGCGAGTGCCCGTCTATGGCCTGGACTCCCGCACCCCCGCTGCCCTGGAATGGCTTGATGATCAGATCGCCGTTCGTACGCTTGTCGGCGCAGATCTCGGCCAGTTCTTCGACGGTCTGTGCCTGCCAGTACTGGATCGGGTACACGTTGAACGGAGCAAGCCGGTCGGCGGCCATCTCGACCGCGCGATAGGTGAGGAACTTGTCATCGGTGGCCGGGAACGCCCAGTTGGCCAGAGTGACGTCAAAGCGCTGCCCGCGACCCATCTGGTAGTGCCGTCGCGCCGCACCATCCCCGATGATGACGTCCACCGGATGGCCGTTAAGGATTACGCGCCGGTCGGTGCCGACGAGTGCCGGCAAGATAACATCGTAGGAGTCCAAAATGACCAGACCCTCTCCCGGCTCGAGCATCCGGCGAAAGCCGTCCAGCCGAACGATCCGCGCGGTCTCGCACAATCCCCCGGCGATCAGAGTCCGTTGCACCCGTTGGGCCAGGTACAGTTTCTCGATCAGCAACGGGTCGGGTTTCGGGTGGCCCATGACGATAATCGGCGCCGGGTTGTCAACGAAGCGCAGCATTTCCAGGTAACCGTTGCACGTCCGGTCCAGGTCGTGAGTGGTCAACGAGGTGTAACCCCGATTGCTGCCCCCGTTCGTTTCCAGCACAACGTAATCCTTGGTCCCATCCGCAGATTGGCGCACCATAAAGTCTACGGAGCCGACGAAGAATTCCGCGCCCGGCAGCGTGATCAGGCTTTCGTCTGGGATCAGGCGTAGGGCACGCCGGCAGACTCGTTCGTTCATACGCCCATCCTGGCGGTTCCGGATAGGCGCCAGGCTGATCAGGGGAAACCCACCGATCAGCGGAGCGTAATCGACCAACCGTTCGAGCTGGTCCAGGTCCGGCTTCCTAAGATCAGGGTGCGATCCGGCATCAATCATCTGCACATTCCCCCCTCATTGGCGCGGGCGCATAACTGGCAACTGTAGGTCCGCGATGTGCTCCTTACGCAGAGCCAAGGCCGCCTCAAAACGCGTAATCACCTGCTCAGTCTCAGCGTGTAACTCCTGGCCAAGCCGTCGGCTCTCATCAAAGTACAGCCGGTCGAAGTGTTTTCCGGCAAAGCGCAGACAGGCCTCGATGATCTCCTCCATCGAGCCTGCCCCGCCGATAATCCCTCGCAACATTCCCAGCAGCCCCAAGCCTGCCAGACCGTCGGCATCCCAGACGATCTTTTCTTCGACCGTTTCGGGCCACAGTCCGGAGGTGATCGAATGACGCACGATCACGCCCTTGATCCGGCGGCGGGCATCGGCCGGCACCCAGGTTGACGCGAGGTACTCGTCGGCCACCGTAGCCCCGCGAAGACCGTGCATGACACCCGTGATCGTCCCGATCCAGCCGATGTCGTGGAAGAACGCGCCGCAGATCAGCACGAAGGGATCTGCCTCGTCCGGAATGGCGGTGGCGATCCGGATGGCGTAGTTCACCACGGCAAGCACATGGGCATAGTCGTGTGCTTTCTGATCGCGATGCTTGACCTCCATAAACCGGGCGATGTCCTCAATCAGTTCAACTTCGCGTCGCATGAGCAGTCGTTCGAACATCAGATCTTTTGTCTCCTCACGGGCCTCGGATCAGGCTTCAAGAGCCACCGGTTCTGGCACGTTCACTATCAGGCCGTCCGGGACCGGCCACGGGATGGCCGCTAACTCGCGGGCCTCTCCGTCCAACGCCGCGCGGAAGCGAGAAACCACTTCCTGCGTCTCCTGGTGCAGCGCCTCACCGATCTTCCTGCTGACTTCGAAGTGGAGTTTGGCGTGGTCGCCCAGCCGGCGTTGCATCCGGTCCTCCAGGATGTACTCCGTGGAACCGGTCTTGCCCATAATGCCCCGGAGCATGCCCATGATTCCCAACCGGTCCAGAGCGTCGGCATCGTACACGATCCGCTCCTCGACCGTTTCGGGAGGGATCATTGTTGTTGGTGTGTGGCGGGTAACGATGCGCAGAATCTTATCCCGATCACTGGCGCTGACCCAGGTGGCGGTCAGGTACTCACGAGCCAGCGTCGCGCCGCGCAGCCCGTGAAGCACCCCCGTGTGCGTGCCGATCCGGCCCAGGTCGTGGAACAGGGCGCCCACGATCAGGATAAACGGGTTGACCTCCTCGGAGATTTCTTGGGCGATGCGGATGGCAAAGTCGGTGACGGCCAGAACGTGCGAGTAGTCGTGGCCCTCCTCATGTCCGTGCTTTTCCCGAATCAGTTCCTCGACCTGGTTAATCAGATCGACTTCCCGTCGCGTGAGGTCTCTTTCGAACATGGTTCACACCTTTAGCACATACACTGGCGTCAATCGGGCGACGAGATCCGCCATCCCCAGTTCCAGAGTTCTCAAAACCACCTTACGCCCCCGGTACTCGTAAGGCAGATCGCGAACGCCGGCGACGATCTGGTACCCAGGCCCAGTCGTCATGTCCACCTGGAAGTAGCGTTCTTCGCCGATCTCATGGACATCGGTCACTTCCAGGATGTGCGGGAAGACGTACCCTCCGCCATGCGGCAGCAGGTTCGCCGTCGTCAAGCGCTCGTACACTCCCAGGCGCATGGCCCGCTTCTCGAAGCCCAGGTTCTCGATCGTCTCCGCGCTCAGATTGGGCCGACCGCGCATCAGATAGGCGGGCAGGTCGGGTCGCAACGCGATCGGATAGATCCGCTCGCTGTCGCTGAACCGATAACTGCCTAGCAGTATCTCGTTGGGATGGCTCAGCCCCTGGTGGTTGTCGTTGTTTATCGGGTGGAACTCGCCGAACAACCACTCGGCGGCGTACAGTCGTCGCTTCTGGACGAAGGAATCGACGTACCGGTAATACGCACAATACTCGCCGGCATCATCGCCGGAAAGCACCCGCAACGGACCGAACGGCGTCTCGAAGACACGCATGCGGGCTTGCAGCGCCGCGCTCTGATCCCAGTACAGACCCGGCCCTTTCGGGTTGTCAGCCCGCAGCTCGCTCCCGGCGAGGTGCATGATGAACACATACGGCGGCAAGCTCGCGTCTGCCAACGCTTCCACCCGGAACAGGTCGATGAAGTGATTACTCTTCCCGAAATCCCAGCGGATGGGCACGCCGTCGATCTCTACCTGCTCGTGTAGCAGATCGTGCAGCCGCTCCAAGAGTTCATGGCTGGGGGGCAAGTGCTCCAGCCCACCTACCATCATCCCACAAGCATTCGGTTTCAGATCCAGGATCACCAAGTCGGAGCTGCCGTCGCCCCACGTTAGGCTGCCGCCATACCCGAAACCGCTGCGCCAGCGATTCGTGTTGCGGGTCACGGTGAGGTCGGGGGCCGAGATAAAGGTCGCGTTGGCTGGGAGCCCCAAATGTTCCTGGACCCAATGGATCTTGGCCAGGCCATAGCGCAGGTTCGCCAGGCCCAGACGCGATCCGCTGTCGGGCAGCCCAGTCGAAAAGATATGCTCGCCGGCTCGCCGGAGCCGTGCCTCCACGTTCACCATCTTGTCTACTACCTACACGCGGGTCAAATACTCACCACTGCGCGTGTCCACCCGAATGACGTCGCCCTCGTTCACGAAGAGGGGCACCTGCACCTTCAGGCCAGTCTCCGTAGTGACCGATTTGGTGGCCCCAGTGGCCGTGTCCCCTTTCACCCCCGGTTCGGCGTAAGTCACGGCCAGGTCCACCGTCGTCGGCAACTCCACTTCGATCGCTTCTTCTTCATGGAAAGCGATCTTCAGTATCTGGTTATCTTTCAGGAACTGCACGGCATCGCCCAACGTCTGTGCCGAGAGGACTGGCTGCTCGTAGGTTTCCGTGTCCATGAAGTAGTGGAAGTCGCCGTCGTTGTACAGGTATTGCACTTCGCGGCCCTCCAGGCGCACATCCTGCAAGCGCGCGGCTGGCGGAAGGGTGCGGTCAACCGTGGCCCCCGAACGGAGGTTTCGCAGGCGCACCTTCACGTTCGCGCTGCCGCGCCCGATGTAGCTGTGTTGATAGTCGAGGCAGCGAAACAGTTCGCCGTCCATCTCAATCACGGTTCCCTTGCGCAGAGCGTTGGCTGCGATCATGGTTGCATCTCCTCTCGAGTTTCTGTACGCCTGTTGTGGGCAATGGTCAACCTGCCAGGCGACCGGCAGGGCCGGTAAAGGTTGTGCTCGTAGATGTAGTCCGCGATGACGTCCGGCACGAGGTAGCGGATCGGCTGGCCGGCCCGCACCCGTCGCTCGATGTCCGTTGACGATATGTCCAGCATGGGTGAGCGGACGAAACGCGCACGTTCGCTCAAGCCGGGAATACGGCGCTCCAGCATGGCCATGTCCTGTCGGTAGCCCGGTCGGCGCACCACCACCAATTCGCACAGGCGGATCAACTCGTCAGGCCGGTACCAGTTCGGCAAATCCAGAAAGGAATCCAGCCCCATGATGAAATAGATTTCAGCATTCTTGCCCAACGCCTGACGGAACAGCCTGACCATGTCCACACTGTACGATGGCCCCGGTCGATCCACGTCCACCAGGGAGAGGGCAAAGTGCTCGTTGGCAGCGATGGCCAGCCGCACCATAGCAACGCGGTGCTCCGCGCTTGTGACCGGCTCCCCCATCTTGTGGGGCGGCTCGCCCGCTGGCACGAAATAAACGTTCTCCAACTTCAGGGTCGCGTGCGCCTCCTCGGCAATGAACAGGTGCCCGATGTGGACCGGATCGAATGTGCCGCCCAGCAGGCCTACGCGCATCGCACCCTCGTCACACCCATTCCAACTCAGCATCCCCGATGCGCACGGTGTCGCCGAAGTCCACGCCCGCTTTCTCCAGCGCCTCGTGAACGCCCAAAGCTCGCAACTGTCGCTGCAAGTGCTGTACCGCTTCGTGTTCTTCCCAACGGGTGATCGCCATGAGGCGCTCCACACGCGGCCCGGTTACGACCCACGCGCCGTCGGAGTCCCTCGACACCACAAAACCGCTGTCCGTTTCTGCGGGTCGGAAAACCTTTACCTCGTCAGGCTCCGGTTCCGGCTCCGGCAACTCGGCGACCAGCGTCGCGACCTGGCCGATCAGATCGGAGACGCCCTGGTGCGTGATCGCAGAAATGGCCACGACCGGATAGCCCCGCGCGCTGACCTCCTGGCTCACCGCCGGCCAAACAGCTCGCGCTTCGGGCAGGTCCATTTTGTTGAGCGCGACCAGTTGCGGTTTCCGTGCCAACTTCGGGCTGGCCAGCTCAAGCTCCCGGTTGATCGCCTCGAAGTCGCCCAGCGGATCCGGGGCCCCGCCGTCCAGCAAGTGGACCAGCAGCCGGCAGCGCTCGACGTGGCGCAGGAATTGGTCACCTAGCCCTTTCCCCTCGTGCGCGCCGGCGATCAGTCCGGGGATATCGGCCAGTACGAAGGTGCGGAAGTCGTCCAGTTCGACCACTCCCAGGTGGGGTTGCAGGGTCGTGAACGGGTAATCGGCGATCTTCGGTCGAGCGGCGCTGACCACCGAGATGAGTGTGGACTTTCCCGCGTTCGGCATGCCGATCAAACCGACGTCGGCGATCAGCTTCAGTTCCAAGGCCAGCCAGCGCTCCTCGCCAGGCTCCCCCCGCTCGGCGATGCGCGGTGCCTGGTTGGTGGAGGAGGCAAAACGGGCGTTACCCCGTCCCCCGCGCCCACCTTTCGCCACGCACACGGTGTAACCCGGCGTCATCAAGTCGGCCAGGAATTCGCCCTTTTCGGCTACGCGCACCACGGTGCCGGGCGGGACATCCACATACAAATCGGTGCCCGACCGCCCATGCTTGGTGGAGCCTGAGCCGTGCTTGCCGCGTTCCGCCCGAAAGTGCCGGCGACGGCGAAACGACACCAGCGTGTTCAGGTGGGGGCTTACGCGCAGGTAGACGTTCCCGCCGCGGCCCCCGTTCCCGCCGGCAGGGCCGCCGTGGGGCACGTACTTCTCGCGCCGGAAGGCGATGGAGCCATCGCCACCAGCGCCGGCCTGCACGTAGATCTTCGCTTCGTCGAAGAAAGCGGTCTTGCTCATGACACCGGAACCTCGGCCAGCACGTACCGGTGGTGCGCCCAAACCGCTTTGATCTGCCACGGTAATGGCGCGCGATCCAAGAAGGTGTAGCGCTCGATCTGCGTCCTGAGCTCCGGGCGCTTGCCCAGGTAGTAATCCATCGTGCTCCACTGCCAACCGTCGCCGGAGAACCTATCGTTCAGCCGGGCAGAGCGGATGCCCAGGCGATCCAGCACCTCCGCGGCCGGCATCACCGTATCGGGCCAGGGAGGCACATCCATCACACCCTCTTCGACGATGCGCGCGCCAGCGCTGCGCAGCACTCCGCGCACACGTCCGCTGTCCGCCCAGCTTTCGTCCACGCGCTCCACGAAATCGCGCTCCAGGACGTAGCGGCGAAGCAGGTAGCCGACCTGCAGGCGATTCGGCATGGCCACAAAGACCAGCCGGCGCGAGACGCGCACCATCTCCCGGAGCAACGTGGCCGGATCGCGCAGATACCAGAGAGCGGCCCAATTCCAGACCATATCGAAGCTGCCGTCGGCAAACGGTAGCGCCACCAGCGGGGACTGGTGTACAAGGCTCACCGGCAGGTCCAATTCGCCCCACACGCGCCCAACGTCAGCCAGCCGTTCCTCGTTGTCATCAACCAGCGTGACCCGGCGGTCCTGCTGCGCAAAACGCACACTGTTGATTCCCGAAACACCGGCCATGCCGAACAGCGGCGCTTCCAACACCTCGCGTACATCATACCGCTGGAGCAGCGAGTCGAGGTAGTCATTGAGCACCAAGCGCTCGTAGACCAGCCCAAGCCCCTCGTTGTAGTCGCTCATCCACCGTTTCCAGCCCGATTCGTTTATCACAGGAACCTCGTAAGTGCAGCCTGCATCCGACGCCCATCCTCCCACGAAAATGATACACGATCTTGCGCTCTTTGTCCAATGCAGACCAAATCTATCTCCGCCTGGTTGGTTTCGACACTCGGTAACATTTTACATGAATGAATACGGGCGGTTGACTCCAGGCCGCTTGTTTGCTATACTTGCATGTACGGAATCCGTTTTCGCTTGCAAGGGGGAGATAGTTCGCCATGGACCTATCAAACGAAGCGCATTTGCAGATCTACGAGACCATGCTGCTCACTCGCGTGTTGGACGACCGGATCGGCCTGCTCTACAACCAGGGCAAGATCGAAGGCGTGGCTTTCTCCTGTCGTGGCCACGAAGCGATCGCCGTCGGCGCGGCCTGGGCGTTGGGCCCGGGCGATGTGGTCGCGCCCTTGCACCGAGATTTGGGCGCGTTCCTGGTGCGCGGCATCACGCCCCGGCAAGTGCTCGCCCAGTTCCTCGGCCGACGAACCGGACTCACTCGCGGGCGCGACGGCAACACCCACGGCATGGGCGACCTGAAGCTCGGCATCTTCGGCTACGTTAGCCCGCTGCCCGACCAACTCCCGCTGACCCTTGGCGCAGCGTTGGCCTTTTGGGTCCGACAGGAGGCGCGCGTAGCCCTCACGTTCTTCGGCGACGGCGGCAGCAGCGAGGGTGCCTTCCACGAGACCCTCAATCTCGCTTCAGTCCTCAAAGCGCCAGCCGTCTTCATCTGCGAAAACAACCAATTTGCTTACTCAACGCCCACCAACCAGCAGTGCGCTATCGAGAACCTGGCCGACCGCGCAGCCAGCTACGGCATCCCGGGCGTCGTGGTGGACGGCAACGACCTGCTTGCCGTTTACGAGATCACCCACGAGGCGGTGGAACGAGCGCGCCGGGGCGACGGCCCCACCCTGATCGAAGCCAAAACCATGCGCATGAGAGGGCACGCCGCCCATGACGATGCCTCCTATGTCCCGCAAGAGTTGCTGGCTGAATGGGAACAGAAAGACCCCATCCGCCGCTACGAGCACCTGTTGCGCGACGAGGGCTTGCTCAGCGATGCCCAGGCCGGCGAGATCGCGCGGCGGGTGCAAGAAACGGTGGACGACGCGATGACCTTCGCCGTGGACAGTCCGTATCCGGCAGGAAGTGAAGCGCTCGAAGGGGTCTTTTGCGACGTGCCGCCCGCTCCGTGAAACAGGAGACTACTGGTGAGGTGTCCATCATGGAAGTGACTTATCTGGAAGCGATCCGGCAGGCGTTGCTGGAGGAGATGCGCGACGACGAGCGAGTCTTCGTCCTGGGCGAGGACATCGGCGTCTACGGAGGGGCCTTCAAGGTCACCCAGGGCCTGTTGGAGGAGTTCGGTCCCCGCCGGGTGATCGACACGCCGATGTGCGAGATCGCCATCGTCGGCTCGGCCATCGGCGCGGCCATGATGGGGATGCGCCCGGTCGCCGAGATCCAGTTCGCCGATTTCATGGCCTGCGCCTTCGACCAGATCGTCAACGTGGCCGGCACCAGCTACTACCGCTGGCAGGCTGCCGTCCCCCTTGTGATTCGTGCGCCATCCGGTGGCGGAGTCCGCGCTGGCCCCTTCCACTCGCAAAACCCGGAGGCCTGGTTCTGCCACGCGCCGGGCTTGAAGGTCGCGATGCCGGCGACGGCCTACGACGCGAAAGGTCTGCTCAAGGCAGCCATCCGCGACCCGAACCCGGTCATCTACCTGGAAAACAAGTACCTCTACCGCCGCATCAAGGAGGAAATCCCGGAAGGCGATTTCGTTGTGCCGTTCGGTGAGGCGGCCGTGCGACGCGCCGGCGATGACGTGAGCCTGATCGCCTATGGCGCGATGGTCCACGAGGCGTTGGTCGCCGCGGAGGAATTGGCCGGCGAGGGGATCGAGGCCGAGGTACTCGATCTGCGCACGCTCGTCCCGCTGGATGAGGAGACTGTGCTGGCCACCGCACGCAAGACCGGCAAAGTGATCATCGCGCACGAGGCCAGCCGCACCGCCGGCTTCGGTGCGGAACTGGCCGCCCTCATCGCCGACGAGGCGTTCGAGCACCTGGACGGGCCGGTGCGGCGCGTCACCGCGCCCGACACGCCCATACCGTACAGCTCGCCACTGGAGGATTTCTATCGCCCAAACGCTGCCAAGATCGCCGAAGCCGCACGCGAGCTGGCGGCGTACTAGACTTGGAGGCAACCTGTGAGCACCGAAATAAAGACTTGGCGGGTTATTGAAGGCAAGCTTGAGCCGGTTAGCACCACACTGGTCGATTTCGCAGCAGATTGGCATGGCGAAGAACGATTTCCTTCGTCAGGTGATTAGGATATGATTATCATCCTGAAATGCCGTGGGCCAAGGAAAGGTACTACATTCGCGACGATTACAGGGGTTTAGTAGTGGAAGTCCTGGAAGGGTTAGCAGAAGTGCAGTCCTGATCGACCACATTTGGGTTTCAGTTGAGAGGTGGAGTACAATGCTCAGCACATACAAGGCAACGCTGCGAGGGGATCATCTCGAGTGGGAGGGCGATGCTCCTACCTCCCTCGGGCGCGAGGAAGCCGTCCCGGTTTACGTCATACTGCTGGACGAGCCCGCAGCTTCTCAGGCGGCCAACCAAGGGAGAGGGATAAGAATGGCAGAGGCGTTGGAGCAGATCGCATCATCAAATCCACTCACCGGCATAAGCGATCCACTCGCCTGGGAACGGGAGATGCGCCAGGAACGATCTCTTCCAGGCAGGCAGGAATGATGCTGATTGATAGCAATACCATCATCTATGCGGCACTACCGGAGCACCAGGCCCTAAGGCAATTCGTAGCTGATCGTGCGCCCGCGGTGTCGGTTATCGGCTGCGTCGAGGTCTTGGGTTATCACCGGCTTACCCAGCAACAGCGATAGTTCTTCGAAGCCTTCTTTGATGCAGCTCTCATACTGGCTATCCCTCAGGACGTGTTGGAGCAAGCGACAAGACTTCACCAGATCAGGAAGATGACCTTGGGGGACTCGCTCGTGGCAGGCACGGCGCTCAATTACGGTCTCACTTTGGTCACCCACAACATCAAGGATTTCGCATGGGTGCCCAATCTGCCACTGCTAGATCCTCTTTCCAAGTGATCAAAAGGCGACTGGTGATGTTGCTGGGCATAGGAAACTGTTGCGTGCTGGCTTGCGCCATTTTGACCAAGAAGCAACGATGCTTACGGAGGTGATGCATGGACAGCCTAATCGTGCGACCGGCCCGACCGGAGGATCGGGACGCGGTCCTGGCATTCTGTAAACACACCTGGGACGAGTTCGGCGACTACATCCCCGACGTTTGGGATGAGTGGCTCGCCGACCGCGACGGGGTTTTCCTGGTCGGTGAGTTGGAGGGCGAACCGGTAGCCGTCGGCAAGGTCACGGTTCTCAATCCGGGGGAGGTCTGGCTGGAGGGGCTGCGCGTCTCCCCAGAACATCGCCGGCACGGCCTGGCATATGCCTACATGGCCGG
This sequence comes from uncultured Ardenticatenales bacterium, assembly GCA_964508275.1. Taxonomy (GTDB): domain Bacteria; phylum Chloroflexota; class Anaerolineae; order Ardenticatenales; family JAADHH01; genus CAZDTE01. The sequence goes on along the minus strand of CAZDTE010000007.1, from coordinate 26,695 downwards.
CCAACGTCCCTTCCTGGCCCGGCTCCGCCCGCGCGTCATCCGTCTGGCGACCGGCTCGCACAACGTGGCCGTGCACCACATGATGGAGAAGGGGCACTTCCAACACGTGGCGTCTTACGCACATTTCCGGGCTGAGGCAGATGCAACCGTCGAGGCACCACCCTTGGAAACATTGGGCCCGGCGGACGCTCCGGCGATCTGGGCGATCCTCGATGGATCCGAGGCGTTTGCCGCCGGCCACCGCCTGTACGCCGCCGGCTGGCGCTGGCCGAAGCTCACGGAGTCGCGACTCGCCCAACACCTGCAGGCGGGTGAAGTCGTTGGCTTTCGACATGCCGGGGACGCGATCAGCGCGCTGGCGGTAACGCCCCACGCTCACGATTTCTACGAGGAACGCGGCCGGTTGTGGGCCGGCTTGCTGGAAGGAGAACCGCGTACCGTCACCGAGCTGGCACGGGCGTTGCAGCGCCGGGCTGCCGATCTGCCTGACCGGGAAGTGGTGGCCTTTGTGCCGGAAGATTCCGCCTGGCCTGCGGCTTTGAAGGAGGCCGGCTACACGGAAGAGGAGATGATGGGGTTCTGGATCTTTGAACGCGAGGTGCACCGGAACTGATGACGCGCGTCGAGGATCTCCGGAAGCGATTGGGTGCAGCAACACGGATGCAGGATCCGTTGCAGCGCCACATGTTTGTCCTCGGGGTGATCACAGCAGCGCTGGAGCCGCATCAGGTGCGGCCTGTGCTGATCGGTGGCGCAGCTATTGAGTTCTACACGTTCGGCGGATACAACACCGGCGACATCGATCTGGCCGTAGCCGACCACCTGCTGCTGGCCGGTGTCATGGACAAGCTTGGTTTTGAACGTCGAGGGCGTGTATGGTATCATCCGCAAGTCGCCGAGACCGTCGAATCGCCGGCGTCTACGCTGGATGAAGCGACTGCCCCTTTGACAATCGTGCAGGTTCAGGAATTCCGGTGCCACATTATCGGCGTTGAGGATCTGATCATTGACCGCCTGAATGGATACGTGCATTGGAACTGGGCGGACGACCGCCGGTGGGCGACCAACCTGATCGCTCTACATCGCCAGGATATGGACTGGGAATACGTGCGGCAGCGCGCGGTGACCGAGGGAGTGGACCGGGCGCTTCAAGAGATCGAGGAGGGGCTGGGTGAGGCGGAAGAATAGGGTCATTGACTACGAAACATACCGCCGCGAGAAGATGCCGGAATACCGGCGCAAGCTAGCCCTGCTGCGCAGCCGGCAAGGTAAACGGACAGCACGCCAACGCCCCCGCGACCCTGACGAGGAAGCCCTACTCCTGCGGATGTGCCAGGACCGGCGCGATTATCTCCTGGCCTCCGGTCGGTTGGAGAGGGTTGGCCCCAGGCACTGGCGCTGGCACAGCCTGGAAGATGACCGGTGAATCTCTCCGCTCGCTTCGAACAGGCTCTGGTCTACGCGACCCGGCTGCACGATGGCCAGCGCCGCAAGGGCAAGCCGGTACCGTACCTGGCCCACCTGCTGGGGACGGCCAGCATCGCTCTCGAGTGCGGGGCGAACGAGGACGAGGCCATCGCTGCCTTGCTCCACGACGCTGTGGAGGACCAGGGGGGCGTGGCCACGCGAGAACAGATCCGCCGCCACTTTGGCGACAAGGTCGCCGAGATCGTGAACGGCTGCACCGACAGCGACACCGTGCCCAAACCGCCGTGGCGGGCCCGCAAAGAAGCCTACATCGCTCATCTGCACACGGCTTCACCGTCCGTGCGCCTGGTCTCGGCGGCCGACAAGCTGCACAATGCGCGAGCGATCCTCAGGGACTATCGCACGCTGGGCGAAGCGCTTTGGGAACGGTTTGCCGGCGGCAGGGACGGGACCCTGTGGTATTACCGCGCCCTCGTCGAGTCGTTTCGCCAGAGTGGCACGACGCCACTGGTCGAGGAACTGGACCGCGTGGTAACGGAATTGGAACGGCTGGCGGCATAACACGGTCGTGGTGCGCTGTGCGTGGTGCGTTAAGACGCGAAGTATGACTCGAAACTCGAAACGCTAAACACGAAACCCGAACCGGCGAAAGGAACCAGCGATGAGCGTGTTATTCTCAGGACAGGGGAGTATCCGCTTCACCGACCCGGACGACATGCGCGCCTGGGTACGCGACCACAAGCGGCGCGATTTCGTGGACAAGACGATGACGGCGCAAGAGGCAGTGGCGAAGTTCGTCCGCGACGGCGACTACGTCAGCTTCGACTTCTCGTCATTCACGCGCGGACCGCTGGTGCTTGTGCGCGAGATCATCCGCCAGCGCCGGCGCAGGTTGTGGTACGCCGCCAAGTTCACGCTGATCGAAACGACGCTGTTCGTTGCCAGCGGCTGCCTGGAGCACATTGACGTCGGCTTCATGGGCCTGGGCCGCACGCTGAACAGCGCTGTCGAGCGCGGCGAGGTGACGGTGACCGAGTGGACCAACGGCACGCTCACCCTGCGTCATCAAGCCGGCGCGATGGGGGTGCCCTTCTTGCCTACCCGCGCACTCCTCGGCTCCGACACGCTGACCTACTCCGGCGCGAAAGTGATCGATGACCCCTTCAGCCACCGACGGATTGCGTTGGTGCCGGCCGTCAATCCGGACGTGGCCCTGATCCACGTCCACCAGGCCGACATCTATGGCAACGCTCGCTGTTTCGGTCCGGGGGTCTCGCCGCTGGAGACGGCCGCGTCGGCGAAGCACGTGATCATCTCCACAGACGAGATCATCGAGCATGAGGACGTCCGCCGCGACCCGGGCAAGACGACGATCCCCTACTACGTCGTGGATGCGGTCGTCTACGCCCCCTTCGGCTGCTATCCGGGCGGTCTGCCCGGCGTTTACGAGCTGGACATCGACCACTTCAGCGACTTCCTTTCTGCCGAAGCAGACCCGCAGAAGCTGGCCGAATACCTGGACACCTACGTCTACAGCGTCGGCTCGGACACCGAGATGCTGGAGAAACGGGTCGGGCTAGAGCGGCTCAACGCACTGAAGCGACGGGCGACCATCAAAGAGGGGTACCGGTGAGCCTACCGAAGGGCCGGCGTACCGGAGGGGAGGAAACCCATAACCACACCTAAACGACACGCCCTGGCCCGAGGGATCATCTGGGTGCTGGTGGGCCAGGTCGCCTTCATCACGACCGGCTACGCCCTGCACGCGTTTCTGGCCCGCTGGCTGACGCCGGCGCAGTACGGCATCTTCGGTGTGGCTATGACTCTGCTCACCTGGGCGGAGATCACGGTCAATAACGGCATCCCTGTCGCCTTGCAAAAACTCCTGCCGGAAGCGCTGGCCGGGCGGGGCAAACCGGACGGCGGCGGCCTCACCGTGTCGGCCATCAAACGGGGAGCCTGGCGCTGGCAATTGGCCCTGGTCGCCGGCGTCTTCGCCGCGCTGTTCTTTGGCTCGCCTCTGGTCGCCTGGTTGCTGCGTGACGCCGGCATGACCTTTTACCTACGCCTGGCCTTCGTGGACCTGCTGGCGATGGGCGTCTACGCCTTCTACCGCGGCCTGGTCAACGGCTACCGCGACTTCATGGGCCTTGGCCTTTCCATCGCCTTCTACTCGCTCACCAAGCTGGTCAGCAGCGTCTTGTTGGTCATGGCCGGTTTCGGCGTGAGCGGCGCGTTGGTGGGCAACGTTATCTCCTCGCTCGGCGGACTCGCCGGCATGGCTTGGTTCGCGCGCCGTTGGGAGCGACGACAGGCCATCAGCACGCAGCCGGACGCCACGGAGGACGCCGGTTCGCGCGTGATGCAGTTCGCCCTGCCGGTGCTGCTCTTCACCCTGGTCAGCAACTTGCTGGTGAACATGGACCTGTGGGGCGTCAAGGCGCTGCTGGCCGATGACGCCCAGGCCGGCTACTACGCCGCCGCCCTCAACCTGGCCAACGCGCCGCGCTTCGTGCTGCTGGCCTTCTCGTTCACGCTGCTACCTTCGCTTTCCGGAGCCATCGCCGACCAGTCCTGGGACCTTGCCCGCACCTACCTGCGCCAGGTGATGCGCTACCTGGCGCTGCTACTCGTGCCGGGAATCATGATGGTGATCGGCACCGCCGGCCCGCTGATCCGCCTGATCTACTCGCCCAAGTTCGCTCCCTCCGCACCGATCCTGGCCGTGCTGATCGTGAGCGCTTCCCTCTACAGCATGTATGTCACGCTGGTCTCTGCGCTGCTGGCAGATGACCGGCCCGGCCTGGCGCTGGCCATCCCGCTGGCCCTGGCCCCGGTCGAGGTCGGCGCCCTGGTGTTGGTTACGCCGCGCTGGGGCCCCCTGGCCGCTGCCGGCGTATCGGCAGTCACCGTGCTGGGCGCGCTGGTTCTCGTGCTGATCTACATCTTCCGGCGCTTCGCCCCCCGGCCAGATGTGGCCTCGTTGGCGCGGGCAATAGTCGCCGCGTCCGGCATGTTCCTGGCCACACGCCTCTATGTCCCGACGGGGATCCTGTTGTTTCCCTACTTCGGCCTCTTGCTGATCATCTACCTGGCGTTGTTGCTCGGCCTCGGCGAGCTGCGCGAAGAAGACACCGCCCTGCTCCTCGGTCTCGTCCCGCGACTGCGGAGATCGTGATGGCCCATGAAACGGCTGCGCGTCTTCCTGGAGATGATCCGGTTCGAGCACACGATCTTCGCTCTGCCCTTCGCCTACCTGGGGATGATTCTGGCGGCGGATGGATGGCCAACCTGGTGGGTTTTCTTCTGGGTGACAGTGGCCATGGCCAGTGCTCGCACGCTGGCGATGGCGGCCAATCGCCTCATCGATCGGGCGATAGACGCGCGCAACCCTCGCACCGCCGGCCGCGCCCTGCCCAGGCGGTTGATCACGCCGCGAGTCGTAATCCTGATCGGCGCGGTGTCGTTGCTGATCTTCGAGGTGGCAGCGGCGGCGCTGAACCCGCTATGCCTGGCCCTGTCGCCGGCAGCCGTCGCTTTGCTCGTCGGCTATCCCTACGCCAAGCGCTACACCTGGCTCAGCCATTGGATTCTGGGATTGACCGACGGGCTGGCCCCCATTGGCGGCTGGATCGCCGTCACCGGCTGGATTGATCCGCCTGCCCTACTCCTTTGGGTCGCCGTTACGTTCTGGATCACCGGCTTCGACCTGATCTACGCCTGCCAGGATGTGCGTTTCGACGTTGCGGAAGGATTGTACTCGGTGCCTGCTTGCTTCGGGGTGGCTGTGGCGTTGGACGTGGCTCGCCTTTGCCACGGCATTACGTTGGTGGCGCTGGTCGCGGCCGGCTTCGTCATGCACCTGCACCCGGTCTACTGGGCGGGCTGGCTCGGCGCGCTGGTCTTGCTGGTCTACGAACACTCTCTGGTCAGTCCCACCGACCTGTCCCGTGTAGACGTAGCCTTCTTCAACGTGAACGGCTACATCAGCATCCTGGTGTTCGCGGCCACGTTGGTCGCCGTGTTGCTGTGAGCTCGCTATGCCTGTGCTCTGCGCATTGGCGCCCAACTCATGCGGTGCAGCGGCGTGGGCCCTAGCCGATCCAGGGCGCGGCGGTGTGCGGCTGTCCCATACCCCTTGTGCCTGGCAAGGCCGTAACCCGGAAATTCGCCATCCAGATCGCGCATCCACCGGTCCCGCGTTACCTTGGCCACGATGGAAGCGGCCGCGATGGAAAGACAGAGAGCATCGCCGCGCACGATCGCTCGTTGGGGGAGCGGCGATTCCGGCAAAGGAAAGGCGTCGAGCAAAAGGCAATCGGGTTGCGGGTTGAGAGCCTCCAGCGCCCGCGCCATGGCCAGGCGAGTTGCCGGGGCGATGCCCAGGCGGTCTATTTCGGCGGGTTCGGCCCGCCCGACGGCCGTGGTCAGGGCGAGATCTTTGATAAGGGGTAGCAAGCGCTCACGTTTGCGGGGCGTGAGTCGTTTCGAATCGCGCACGGCGGCCAGCGCGGCCGGCAAATCCTCCCGATCCAGGGGTAGGATCACCGCGCCGGCGACAACGGGGCCGGCCCAGGCCCCCCGGCCGGCCTCGTCCAGACCGGCAATCCATTTGTAACCTGCCTGACGCAGAGCGAACTCTTCGCGGAGGGAGGGTGGGGGCAAGCCTTAGTACCGTTTTTCGGTCAGCCGCGCACGCTTCCCCGTACGACCGCGCAGGAAGTAGAGTTTCGCCCGCCGGACATGTGCGTGGCGGAGCACGTCTATCTTCTCGACGCGCGGTGAGTGTACCATGAACGTCCGCTCCACGCCAACGCCGTGGGATGCGATTCGGCGCACCGTGACGCTGCGGTTGATCCCGCCGCCGGCCAGCCGGATGATCGTCCCCTGGAACATCTGCACCCGCTCGTTCTTGCCTTCCACGATCCGGTTGTGCACACGCACCGTGTCTCCTGGGCGCAACTCAGGAATGTCACGGTCACTCTGGGCCGCGATCTGTTGTTCTTCTACAGAGCGAATCAAGTCTTGCATGTTGTTGCCTCTCCGATTTCCACAGCGCGGTTGATATTCGCTGCTCCGCCTCGCTGTTCCCCGGTCGAGCGGGTGGCGACCGCAATGCGGTGGGGTTTCCTATCTTTGGCCGACGAGCAGCCCCGCGATTCACAGGGCACGATTATACCACAGGGTGTCCATTTTGCCAAAACGGTGCTAGTGACGGTCTCCATTGAGGCACTTGCCAATTCGTGGCGCTCGTGATATAATTGAACCGATAAATCACAGGCAATGATTGGGACGAGTACCGCTGACACCCGATCACAGAGAGGTTGGGCCGCTGGCTGAGAGCCCAACCGGCGAAGGACGGCGGGAATACCTCCCAGGAGCCTGCTCCCGGAAAGGCGCTTGACCCAGTATGGGAGTGCGGTTGGCCCCGTTATCGGCCTGGTGAGTGACGGCCCGACCTGCACGGGCCGTAAGCAGGGTGGAACCGCGGGAGCGTAGCCTCTCGTCCCTTGGGGACGGGGGCTTTTTTTGTTTGAAAGCCAACTGCCGACGTATTCCGCCGGTTGCATGGTGACGAAGGGAGCGGATAGGATGGCAACAGCACACAACGAGTTGGATGCTTTGCGCCACTCGACGGCGCACGTCATGGCCCAAGCCGTGCTGGAGGCTTTTCCCGACGGCAAGCTGGCTATCGGGCCGCCGATCGAGGACGGATTCTACTACGATTTCGATCTGCCGCGGCCACTGACACCCGAAGACCTGGAAGCAATCGAGCAACGTATGCGCGAGATCATCAAAGGCCGGCACGCCTTCGAATACCGCGAGACCGACGAAGTCGAGGCCCGCAAGCTGTTCGCTGACCAACCGTACAAGATCGAGCTGATCGACGGCCTGGCGGCGGGCGAGGTGGATGAATACGGCGAGAAGGCGGAAGACCCCCCCGTGATCTCGATCTACACGCACGACGATTTCACCGATCTATGTAGAGGCCCGCACGTCTCCGACACCGGGCAGATCAAGAGGAACGCCTTCAAGCTGCTCAAAGTGGCCGGCGCGTACTGGCGCGGCGACGAGAGCCGCCCCATGCTACAACGCATCTACGGAACCGTCTGGCCGGATCGCAAAGCACTGAAAGCCTACCTCCAGCGACTGGCTGAGGCCGAGAAACGGGACCATCGCCGGCTGGGCAAGGATTTGGACCTGTTCAGCATCCAGCCGGATCTGGGCAGTGGCCTCGTGCTCTGGCACCCGAAAGGGGGCCTAGTGCGATCCTTAATAGAGGATTTCGCGCGTGAGGAACACCTGAAGGCCGGCTACGACCTCGTTTACTCGCCGCACATCGGGCGGGCGTGGCTGTGGGAGACGAGTGGCCATCTCGACTTCTATCGCGAGAACATGTACGCCCCCCTCGACATCGACGGTCAGGAGTATTTCCTCAAGCCGATGAACTGCCCGTTCCACATCATGATGTATCGCTCCAGGCGACGCAGTTACCGCGATCTGCCGATGCGGTTGGCCGAGTTCGGCACGGTGTACCGCTACGAGCGCAGTGGCGTGCTCCACGGCTTGATGCGCGTGCGCGGCTTCACGCAGGACGATGCGCACATCTTCTGCCGCCCCGATCAGGTGGAGGAGGAAATCCAGCACGTCCTCGATTTCACCCTCTTCATCCTGCGCTCGTTCGGCTTCGAGGACTTCGACGTCTATCTCTCCACAAGGCCGGAGAAGTCGGTCGGCGAACCGGAGCGGTGGGAGCAGGCGACGGAAGCGCTCCGCCGGGCCGTCGAAAGCCGTGGCCTGCCGTACCGGGTGAAGGAGGGAGAAGGCGCGTTCTACGGCCCGAAGATCGACGTGGACATCAAGGACGCCATCGGCCGAGCCTGGCAGTGCACGACGATCCAGTTCGATTTCAACCTGCCCGAACGATTTGACCTGACGTTCGTCGGGACGGACGGCCAGCCGCAGCAGCCGTACATGGTCCACCGCGCTCTGCTGGGGTCCATGGAACGATTCTTCGGCGTGCTCATCGAGCATTACGCCGGCGCGTTTCCGGTGTGGCTGGCTCCGGTACAGGCGATGATCATCCCCATCGCCGACCGGCACGTGGCCTATGCCCAGGCTGTGGCCGCGCAGTTGCAGCAGGCCGGCCTGCGCGCCGAGGTGGACGAGCGGACAGAGCGCATGAACGCCAAGATCCGTGACGCCCAGTTGCAGAAGATCCCCTACATGCTCGTCGTCGGCGATCGGGAGATGGAAGGCGACCAGGTCGCCGTCCGGCTGCGCACCGGCAAGAACTTGGGGCCACGGGCCGTGCCGGATTTCGTGGCCCTGGCGCAGGAAGCGATTGACCGGAAGGAGGCGGTCTGAAACCGCCTGGCCCATGAAGAGTACATTACCCCCCGGCTTCACGTTTTCGCAGTCGAACTTGCGGGACTATCTGGACTGCCCCCGGCGCTTCCAGTGGCGGCACCTGGAGCGCCGGCCCTGGCCTGCTCTACGCACGAGCGAAATGGCGGCCTGGGAAGAGGCCATGATGCACGGGCAGCAGTTCCACCAGCTCATGTTCCAGGCTTCCCTCGGCCTCGACGTGTCAGCGCAGATAGCCGCCGCACCGCCCAGGGTACGCGGCTGGTGGAACGCCTGGCGGGATCACCCCCTCACCGATTTGCCGGACGATCGCACGCTTTCGGAATTGACGCTGTCGGTGCCGGTCGGCGATTACGCCTTGCTGGCCCGTTTCGACCGGTTGTGCCTCGGTGCCGATGGGCGCGCCGTGATCGTGGATTGGAAAACGGACCGCCGCGTCCCCTCTCCGGCTGCTCTGGCCGATCACGTGCAGACGATCGTCTACCGCTGCGTGCTCCTGGAAGGCATCTCGCACCTGATCGGCGGGGCCCCACCCGATCCCGCGCACCTCTCCCTGGTGTACTGGTTTGCCGAGTCGCCCGCGTCCCCCGTCTGGATCGCGTATTCGGCTGACGGCCATCGACAGGCAGCGGGGCAGATCCGTTCTTGGACCGACGAGATCGCCGGTCTTCCGGCGGATGGCTTCGACTGCACTGCCGACCCTAAAACCTGCCTGCGGTGCGAGTACCGGGCCCTCTGCGACCGGGATCAAGGCGTGGCAACCGACTGGCGGGTGGAAACAAGCGACTTCCTCTTCGAAGTGCCTGCCGGGATGGACTGGTAAGGATTGTTCGTGGTGGCGAATGGTCAGGTTGACTTTACCGCCGCCAAAACATCCAGCGCCGCCTGGCAGGCGGGCGATCACCCAGCCCTCGAGCCGCTTCCTCCAGGATCGCTCGCTGAGCAGTCACTTCGTCAGGGGCGGGTCGGGGCCCCGTCAGAGTCAGGCCAGGGTGGGGCACGAACGGCATGACGTGCAGGGCATTTGGCTGCGTAGTGTGCACGAAGCGTGCCGTCTCTCGTACCGACTGCTCCGTCTGATCTGGCAGGCCGACCATCACGAACAGGCGCACGGTGATCGCCAACTGCTGGGCCGCGCGGATCACCTGGGCCGTGTGCCGCACGTAGGCCGAGGCCGCCGCCAGCGATGGCACCCGCTGCCACTGCACCAGCAACCGGGCATCCACTGTCTCCAGGCCGATCTTGATCACGCGACAACCGGCTCGCTTCATGACGCGCAACAGCTCCCCGTAGAATTGCTCCGGGCGTGATTCACATTCCCACGGCACGTCGAACCGGCGTTCCTGCAGAATGCGACACAGTGCCATCACCCGCTCGCGATCGTGTGCGAACACCGGGTCGCGGAAGATCAGGCGCGGTGGCGAGAAGGTGGCGGCAAGCCAGGCCATCTCGTCGGCCACGCGCAGGGGATCGCGCGGGCGATGCGTGGTGCCCTGCGCCACGACGTACGGGCAGTAGACGCAAGAATCTGGGCAGCCCCGGCCCGCTTGCAGGGTGTAGAACGCGTAGCGCGGCAGCAAGTCCCAAGCCGGGTGCGGGAGTACGTTCAAGTCGAGCAGTCGACCGGCGCTGTCGTAGCCCGCGACGCCCAGTTCGGCCGGCGAGACCGCCCCTCGAGGATCGGAGTCCGTTCCCAGGGCGGCCACCAACGCAGCGAAGGCCAACTCCGGCTCGCCGATCAGGACGGCATGGGCGAGGCCGGCGATTTCGGGATCGTGGGCCATGAACCGGCTGCCCGGGCCAAAGGTCACGAAGGGCGTACCCGGCAGGCACTCGTGCAAGGCTCGCAGACAGGCACGGTCCGCTGCCCGTGTTGCCGGGGAGACAAACACGCCCACCAGGCCCGGCGCGTGGGCGGCGACGCGGTCCATCGTTGCCGCCAGGCCGAGTGCCTCGCCCACGGCATCCACGGCGACGACGTCGCGATGGCCGGCCTCCCGCAACGCGGCTGCGGTGGTGGCCAGAGTTTGCGGCGGGTAGACAAAGCCGCCCGCCGCGTCGCGGACCGCGCCCATGCCCGCTGCCCCCTCCCGGTTGGCGGTGTTGCCCGGCAAGGAAGGCGGGTTGAGCAGCGCGATCGGTTGCCGCTTCATTCGCCGGTCACCCTGGCGTCGAGGTGGTAAACGATGACACGCCCCTTATTGCCGGCCCTGTCGTAGACCGCCGTCAGGCCGGGCGGCGGGTTATCGGTCTCCAGCAGGAATCGTAGGTGCGGACGGAGCACGGTCAGTTCGCGCTCGTCGGTGACGAGGTAGTCGGCGCCGTGGCGGCGGGCGTAGCCCAGGTAGCTATCGAATTCGGCGTGGGGGGAGGGGACCCAGGCCCGCTCGGCGTACAGGGCCACGGCGATGTCGCGCGTCAAGATCACCGCGTCTGGCGGCGTGTTCTCACGCAGCCAGAGGCCGGCGTCCTTGTGACCGAAGTCTGTGCTTTGTACACCCACACGGAATGTCGCCGGCATGGCCGCCAGAAGGTAGATGATCGCCAGCCCTACGGGGAGCAGGCCGAGCGCCGGGGCTCGCTTTCCGGCGGCCAGCGGTGGCCAGAGCGCCTCTGCAGTGGCGACCAGCCAATCCCCGAAGCGCGTCAACCCTTCCGCAGACCAGATCAGCAGGACGACGAACGCCGGTGCGAAGAAACGCAGTTCCACGTGGAAGGGGAGGAACGTGACGATCGGCAGAAGCCCCAAGGCGAGCAACGCTTCCCGTCGCAGTCGCCGCCGGGACCAGGCCACGGTGAACAGACCGAGGGCGACCGGCGGGACCAGCGGCCAGGGGAACGCCGTGCGGCCGGTGAACCGTCCGACCAGTATGCGGGTGTTTTGGGCCAGACGGCGGGCCACCGCGCCGGGGTCCGCAGCGACGATCTGCACCAGGTTGCGGTCGAAGCGGTGCGGCGAGAACCAGATGATCTCGTTTCCCTCGGGGTCCAAGCCAGCGGTGACCCGGTCGTACTCGGCGGGGTCACGGTCTTGCACAGCCTGGCCGATGTCCCAGGTGACGGCGAGCTTCCCGCTGACGGTCCAGCGCCCCGTCTGGTCGTGGAGGTACACGATGTAGGGCGCGGCGCACAGAAGGAACGCGATCACGTAGGCAGCGCTTCCTGTGATGGCCAGTTGCCGATTCTGTGGGCGATGGAAGTGGGACGCGATCAGCCACCAGAGCAAGCCGGCGGCGAAGAAGCTCACTGCCTCGGGGCGGGTCAGGTAGGCCATGCCGGCGGCCATGCCGACACCGGCCATCCTGCGCCAGGATTGCCGCTCGTGAGCGACCAGCAGCAGCGCCAGCCCGGCATAGATCAGGGCCAGGTAGAGCGGCTCCGTCAGCGTGCCCCAGTAGAGCACGCTGATCGCGAACGGAGGGAAGAGGGCGATGAGGAGGGCGGCCAGCCAGGCGGTGCGCCGACCGTACGTCCTTTGGGCGAGCACCCAGACCGGAAGCAGCAACAGCGCACTGAAGATCGCAAAAGCCAGGTCGCTGGCGCGCTCCGGATTGTGCAGGGTCAGGTCCAAGAGGCCGGTGACGGCGGGATAGAGCGGCGTGTAGTGCACCTCCGGCACCCAGCCGGAGGTGTAGCCCCGGCCGGCCCACAGGTTTTGCCCCAGCAGCAGGTAGTCCGGTTCATCCCACTTGACGACGCGGGGGAGCAGGAAGGCGGTGGTCAAGCGCAAGAGGAAGAGGAGGATGACCGTTGCCACCAGGAACCGGCGGCTCCGTGGGTTCGGGAGCGAGTCGGTCATTTCTCCAGCTCGAAGAGGACGGTGCGCAGAGGGATGAACGGCAATGGCCTGAAGGTTCGCTCGCTGCGTTGAGCCAGGCCGAGTCGCCGGAACGTCGCGCGCCAGTCGGCGAGGGAGCGAAAGTTCAGGGGGATGTCCACGTCGCCGGAGAGCAGGCGATTGGTCACCCAGTCTTCGGCGCTGGTGAACAATGCTTCGAGGCGATTAGTGTAGACCTCTTCGACGATCAGCAGGCGGCGACGGCTGACGCGGCGACATTCGGCAAGCGCCTGGTCGGGGTCGGTGCAGTGGTGCAGGACAAAGAGGGCCATCACGGTGTCGAAGCTGTCGTCGGCCAGGGGGATGGTGTGCCCGTCGTAGAGCACGAAGTCCAGGCCGATGTCACCGTACGTGATCGTGTCGAGCCCGGTCAGTCGGCAACCGCTATGGGCGACGATAGCCCGCGCGACCTCGCCGTCGCCGGCGCCGAAGTCGAGCACCGTCTCGCCTGCGCTGATCTGTGGCCCCAGCGTCTGGGCGATCCGCCGTGTGCGCCAATTGTAGACCGGTGCGACCAGGGCCCTGGAGAGAGCACGCCAGCCCAGGCCGACGGGTTGTTGTTGATTGTCAGACAAAAGAATCATGTGCCATGTGCTGCATGTTTTCTTGGGGGGGGTTGGGGTCAGTGCTCCCAACTCCCTTTCCACCATCAACGGGACCGGATTATAAGCCAGGAGTCAGGAACCGTCAAGTTCTGTTTGCGGGCAGTCGGCCTCGGTTCGGGCAAAGAGGAGCAGATCGGCTTGCTCCACCGGCCCACGGAACGACCGGTTGTCGTCGCAGAGGACGTAGCTCTCGCGGAGGGCTGCCGCGATCTCGCGGATCGAGTCGAAGCGTGCGTCATTCGGGTATGCGTCCAGCGGCGCGATCAGCCACACACGTCCGTTTGGCGGGAGAGTGCGCTCGACAAACCGCAGGGTCGGCGTGATCGTGGCCGCTTCCCAGCGACGGTCGTAGTCGGTCCAGACTATGTCCTCCACTCGTCGCCCCGGCTCGTTGGGATATGCGACTTGTGGTTGATCGCCGGGGTAATAGTAGTTGAAGGTTGTGGCCAGGTAGTCGGGAGCGATGACGATCACGTCCCGCGCGGCGCTATGTTGCTCCACATGCCAGGCGATCTCTCGCAGGCTGGAGATCGGCTGCGTGAACATCGGGGCGAGGCCGCGCCACCACAGCAGAGCCATGATGACGCCGGCGATCAGCATCAGCGGGCGGAATCGCAGGCCCAGGACTCCACGTGCTAACAGCAGGCAGACGACGGGGAACATGGCCATCGTCGTGTAGGCCGGGACGATTCCCAGCCCGCTGCCGGGCAAGGTGACAATCAGCAGGAACGGCACGCTGATGCAGGCCAGCATGAGGGTCGTGGCCGGCGTCAGGTCCAGCCGGAAGTTGACCGCCTCGCGGGTCCAATTCCAGGTGAAGATGCCCAGAAAGAAGAGGAGGAGCCAGAGGTAGTAGCGCCCTCCGAAGAAGGCCAGCCCGGTCATCTCGTTCGTGAGCCGGAACAGGTTGCCGATCCGCGAATTCTGAGTCAGCCAGCTCCCAGAGATGACGAGGTGGCGGTTTTGCTCCAGGACGACCGGCAGCCAGAACAGGTAGCTTGCGCCGATGGCGACCCCGGCAACGAGCCAGGCCCGGAAGCGATCGCGCTCGTCCGGCAACCAGACCAGCCGAAAGATGGCCCACAGCCCCTGGGCGGCGATGACCAGGGTGGAGAAGTTATGGGTGTAGAGGGCCAGAATCGCCACGACGATGTAGCCTGCCCAGTCGCTCCGCTGTTCACGCACCCAGGCGCGGTGGAGAAACAGCATCGAGAGGGTGATGAGCAAGGCCAGCACGGAGTACATGCGGATCTCACGAGAAACGGAGACGTGCAGGGGCAGGACGGCGCCGACAGCCGCGGCCAGCAACCCCACGCGCCGGTCGAACAGCTCGCGGCCCAGCGCGAAGAGCAACGGGATCGTGACGATGCCGGCGATGGTGGCGAGCAGGCGGATGCCCAGTTCGCCACGACCGGCGATCCGGATCCAAAAGTGGCTGAGGAAGTAGAGCACAGGGGGGTGACCATCAAGGATCAGGGCACGGACGATGTCCACCGGAAAGGGGTTCAGGGCGATGAAGATCGCCTGGGCCTCATCACGCCAGAACCCATACGCGCCAAGGCGGTACAGTCGCAGGGCAGCACCGATCACGGTCACAAGGGCCAGAGCGAGCAGAGTGCTCCGGTTGCGCAGTTCCGTCGCGCTATTTTTTTGAGAGCCGGAAGACAACCTGCTCATTGTCGGCATCTCCTGTGTCCGCATAGATGCGCTCCAGTCCAGGTGTACGGGTCGCCGGGTCGAGCAGCGGTGCGAGTTGCGGGCGCAGCCGGCGAGCCTCACGCTCGTCCAGGACGAAAAAATCCACGCCCTTGACCTGGGCGTAGTGCAGCGTCTTCAACCAGGAGTCGTTCGGCGTGGGCAGCCAGCGTTCGGCGTCGGCGTGGAAGGCGATGGCCGGGTAGCGAGACATCACGGTCAGACCGGGCGGCAGGTTCGCTTTCATCCACAGTCCGACCCGCCGGTGGGCGGGCGTCCACGAGCCGGTGCCGGTGTTGGCGTTCACCTGCGGGATCATCCAGGCGAAGAAGAGCAACGGAACCAGGGCCGGCAGGACGAGCAACACAGCCTGCGACGCGGCTCCGGCAAGCCGTCCCTCCGTCACCTGCGCGGCGCTCTCGCGCAGCCATGCGCCCACTTCGCGCACGCCATGCGCGGCCCAGATCAGCATGGTGGGCAGGATGGTGGCTACGTACCGTTCCTGGATGAAGAAGAGCAGGAACGCCGTTACCGGCAGGCAGGAGATGATCAACAGCCCCTCTGCCCGCGCCCGCTTCCGTCCCCAGGGCTTCCGGAACCAGCCCAGGGCCATGAGCGGGATCAAGAACGCCGGCAACATCCGCTTCGAGATGATCGTGCCGATGAATCGGAAGATGTTTGACCGCAGCACGAAGCGGAAATCGGCAGGGTCGGCGCGGATGGCGTCGATCATGCTCACGTCATAGCTCTGGCGCGAGAAGAAGAAGACCTCCTCGCCGGTGGTGTCCAGCCCCCAGGTGGCCCGGTCGAAGGTGACCACATCGCCGTAGGCCAGGCTCTTGCTGACGACGTAGGTGACGCCGGCCTTCTCGCTGATCATCCACTGGCCGGTCTCGCCGTGGACGTAAACCGCATACGGCATGAAAAAGAGGGCGAACCCGGCGACGTAGACAGCCAGCCGGGCGAACTCTGCGCGCGTGAAGAGTCGCCGTTCGAACAGCCGGGCCAGCAGCACGTAACCGCCGACGGCCGCAAGATAGGCGATGGCCTCGGGCCGGGTCAGGTAGGCGAGGGCGAAGAGTGCGCCGGCGCTGCCGTACGCCCACACCGCCTGGGTCTCCAGGGCGATCAGGGCGGCGAGCAGGCCAGAGTAGATGAACAGGTAGTAGGGCGGTTCGGTCAACGTGCCCCAGTTGATCACGCCGGCCGTGAGCGCCGGGTGGATCGAGACGAACAGCAGCGCGATGACGGCGGTGGGCCGGCCGTAGATGCGTCGCGCGAGCAGGTAGATCGGCACGCCCAGCAGCGCCCCCAGCACGATGTACCAGAAGCGGCTAGCCAGTTCCAGATCGTGGGTGACCAGGTACACCAGCCCGGTGAGCAGCGGGTAGAGCGGCGTGTGGTGGACGTCGGAATAGCCGGTGAAGGAGTATCCGTGGCCGGTGAGCCAGTTCCGGCCGAGCCACAGGTAGAACGGCTCGTCGCCCCACACGACCCGGTCCGGCGAGGCCAGCAGGGCGCGCGGGGCCATCGCGGCCAGGGCGATGGCGGCGATCAACCACCACTCTCGACGCTCAAGCCGGCGGCGCTCACGCATGGGATCCCTCCGACGGGGATGACGACCGCTGCCCGGCCTCGGTTTCTAGCTCGGAGACTCGTTGCGTGAGCAGGGCGATTTCCTGGGTCAAGACCGTAATCTGCTCCGTGAAGCGCGAGATGCTGACCGAAAACTGGAACAGGATGAAGAGCAGGAAGATGAAGAACAGCACGAACAGGAACGCCGGCGGATAGTCCACGCCGACGGCGTACGACAGCTCGTTGATCCAGGGCATGATCAGCGGGGCGGAAACCAGGGCGACGCCGGCGAAGAGCCACAACAAGGCAAACTCCTCTTTCAGCTTCCGGGTGCGCACCAGGTTGATCACGAACACGAGCACACCCAGGCTGAGGACGATCACAAAGACTTTCGCGCGTACAGACATGCTTGACCTCCTGCTTGTGTCACGCGGTACACCGAGACCTACAAGCGCCGTGACGTATCGGTCGTCAAAAACTCTTGTTACTGCTCAGCCAGGCAGCGAGAATGGTCTCAGCAGTGGTCGGAAGCCCACCCAGCCCCCCAATCCTGGGGGGAGTAAAGCGGGTTCCCCCCAGGATTGGGGGGTTAGGGGGGCCTGGCTGAGTAGCAACAAACTCTTTACGGTTCCAGAGCACTACGATCAGCAATCCCCACAAGACGAGCGTCCCGACCATCAAGTGAGCCTGAATGAAGCGGATGACAAAGCGCACATTGAACGCAAAATCCTGGCCTATGAGTAGGTAGGCAATCAGCAAGCCGCCGACCACCAGCCACGGAACGTGGCCCTGGCGCGCGACCCAGCGCACGAGCACGATGAATGGCAGCAGCAACCAGACGAAGGCGTAAATCTGCGAATGGGGCGAGGCCAACAGGAGCACGACGACGGCCAGGGCATACTCCAGGGAAAATCGCTCGCTCGTCGGGTCGCCAGGCCCCCAAGTCACGGCCAGGAACGGGAGCGTGACGGCGGTGGTGGCCAGCGCAGTCAAGCCCCAGGCCAGGGAAGGGCTATTGATGCCCCGAACGGGCGTGACGAACAGGTTGGCCGTGAACGCGCGGGTAAAGAAGCCACTGAGCGATTGGTTGTAGGGAAAGGCGGCGAACCCGCCGTGGCTGTAGACGGACGTGAAGGCCAGGTATCGAGGCAGGCTGTCCAGTCCGACCACGGCATACGACGCGGCCAGCAGCCCCATTGCCACCGCGATTCCCCAGGCAGCCGGCCGCCAGCGCCGCTTCCAGAGCAGGAAGCCGAGCAACGCGCCGGGGAAAAACTTGAGCGCGGTGGCCACGCCCAGGGAGATGCCGGCCAACCGCTCCCGCCGGCCGGCGAGGGCCCACAAAGCCAACGCGATCAGCAAGAATTGTGACACCTCCAGCTGTCCCAACCGCAGGGCCACCGTTGCCGGATAGAATCGGATCAGGAGCAGCAGGACCGCAGCGACCATAACCCAGGTGACGCGCCCGGTTCCCAGCACAACAAGCGCGCAACCGGCCCACAAGAACAGCAGGTTGACGGCGGTCCAGGCAGCGGCAGCCAGGGGATAGGGCAGCGCCGTGAGCGGCAGCAGGACGACGGCAGCCAGCGGTGGGTAGGCATACGGCCAGACGGTATTGGGGTCCTTCAGCACGAAGGAGCCGCTCTCGATGGCGTGCTTGAACGTGTCGATGTCCTGGTAGATGTCCTGCCCATCGCGGAGTCGCTCTGCCGCCTGGTAGAAGACGGCGAAGTCGTGGTTGTTCGTGATTGACCACACTTGGGCATAGTCCATCGCCAACAGGATCGCGAGGGCGGCTACGAGTCCCCAGCGTGCCCATGTCGCCCGGCCGGCTGATAGGAGGGTGGCCATGTCAGGAGCCTCCCTTTTCGTCCACCCGTGCCGCATCCAGGGCCTCATGCATCGGAGCGAAGCGGAACCGATCCAACAGCGCCGACAGCTTCGTCAGCGCACCATCCACGTTGTGGTAGGTGATGAAGCGGTCGGTCGGGGATAGGGTCTTCACGCGCGGCGTTCCGGGGTGCGTTTCCCAGGGGTGCACGTAGATCGTGAACGGGATGCCGGCGTCGTTCAGGCAGCGCAGGCCCCGCACGATCACCGGCAGCGGCAAGAGACGGAGGTAGAATCCGCCGGCCAGCGGCAGTTTCGCTGGGCCGAGCCGCAGCACCGGCAGCGGGAATTCCCAGAGCAAGCCGTTCGCGGGCGCGGCGCGGGACACATCGGCCGGCGCGATCCGGTACGGGGCGGGCGGGCAATCGGCCACGCCGTACAGGGGGTTGCGCAGTGGGAAGACGCTGGAGTCGTACCGGTAGCCAGCATCGGCCAAGGCGTGAATGGCCCAGCTTGTGCTCTGGTCAAGGGAAAAGGTGGGCGCGCGGAACCCGGCGGGTGAGAACCCTGGCCCCAGGATGTCACCGGTCAGGGCGGCGAAAGCGGCAAGCTCGGCGCGAAACGCCTCCTCCCCCAACTCGCCCAGGCGACGATGGGACATGGTATGGCAGCCGATCTCGTGGCCCTCGTCGTGAAGCTCGCGGATCAGGTCCGGGTGCTGGCGAACGACCTCGCCGACGACGAAGAATGTGGCCCGCACCCGCTTGCGCTGGAAGAGCCTGCGCAACCCGGCCAACGCTTCGGGCACCTGCGAGAACCGCTCAGAATCCGGCACGTGGCGACGCACGATCTCCGCGTGATGCCAGGCCTCTACGTCCACGGTGAGTGCGTTGACCATCTGGAGTCTGGCGAGCATTTTGTTTGTAGCTTGAAACGGCAGTTCTTGCCACAGATTGCACGGATCTCCACAGATTTCGAACCTGTTTTCCTTTGTGTTCCGTGAAAATCTGTGGAAATCCGTGGCCGAAACAGAAAACCTCAGTGTCCAGTTGATCATGGTCGGCGCACGCTCGCGGTCCGGTTCGTCTTCTGGCGGAGTCCCACCATGAGAATCGAAAGCAGCATCTTGAAGATGTAATACAGCGGCTTCCAGCCGGCGTGCATTGACCGGCCGCTGAGGCGGGCGTGGACGGTCACGGGGACTTCCCGCACGCGAAAGCCGGCGTATTTCAGGAGCAGGATGGTGTCGGCGTCGGGGTAGTCGGTCGGGTAGTTGTCGCGAGCGAAGAAGCGCATGACGTCGTGGCTGTGGGCCTGGAAGCCGGATGTCGGGTCTGTGAACCGCTGCTTGCTCATCCAGGCCACGATGGCCCGAAAGAAAGCCATCCCCCAGCGGCGCATCACCGGCACGTGGTACGTCGTTTCGCCGAGGAAACGGGAGCCCAGCGCCACATCAGTTTCTCCGGAGATCACGGCAGCGAGGAGGCGCGGTGCACTCCCCGGATCGTGCTGGCCGTCAGCGTCCATGAGCAACCCGAAGGCATAGCCGCGCTCTGTGGCGTAGCGAAAGCCGGTTTGCACGGCGCCGCCATAGCCCAGGTTGCAGGGCAGACTCACAACCTTGGCGCCCAGGCGCGCGGCCACGGCTGCTGTGTCATCGGTGGAGCGATCGTCCACGACCAGGATGTCGGCGTCGGTCAGCACCGCGCGAAGCTCGTTGATCACGCGGGGGAGGTTCTGCGCCTCATTGTGGGCCGGCATGATCACCAGCAGGCGCGCTGGCGGCACAGCACTGCTCTCATTCAAGACGTTCCCTGCTTCCGACATTACAGCGCTCCCCGACCGCTATCGTTTGCCGGTTTGCCGGCGGTACGCAGCCACCCACGTATCCCACGGGAGACCCTGCCAGCGCAGGCGAAAGATGGTGTAGACCGCCTTCACGATCTCGACCCTGGAGATCTTCGATGCCCCTCGTTGGCGGTTCTCAAAGATGATCGGCACCTCACCGATACGGAAGCCCAGTTGCTGGCATTTGTAGAGCATCTCAATCAGGAAGGAATAGCCGCTGGAGAAAACCTCATCCAGGGGGATGCTCTGGAGCACCGCCCGGCGATAGCAGCGAAAGCCGGCGGTGCAATCTCCAGCCTGTAGTCCGAGCACCAGTTTGGCGAACCCGTTTGCTCCCCGACTCAGAACCCTGCGGGCCTGCGTGCAGTAACGCGTGCCTCCGCCCGGCACGTAACGAGAGCCGATCACCACGTCAAAATCGCGCATCACGGCCAACACGTCCGGGATAAAGCGCGGGTTATGAGAGAAATCGGCGTCCATGGTCATGACGTAATCGGCCTGCAACGCGAAGGCTTTGCGAAAGCCGGCAATGTAGGCGGTTCCCAGGCCCAGCTTGCTGGCTCGATGGACAACCGAGACTTGTGGGTGGGCGTGAGCCAGGTCATCGGCCAGCTTGCCGGTGCCATCGGGCGAGTTGTCGTCCACCACAATCGGGAGCAGGCCCAGATCAAGGTCGAGCAATTGTTCGATGAGATTCGGCAAGTTCTCGGCTTCGTTGTACGTGGGCACGACCACAGCGGTACGTTGTTCTTCCTTCATGAGACGATCCTGTGCAAAAACCAGGCCATCACGAAAAGCACAGTCGCGGCGGACAGGAGGTATCCGAACCAGACGTAGCCGGGTCTGGAGAAGCGGAAGACCACCCGGCTGTGTCCTTTGGGCACGGCAACGGCCAGGAAGGCGACGTTTGCTCGCAGAAGCGGCGCGGGCTTGTCGTTCACTGTGGTTTGCCAGAGCGCGTACCACGATTCGCTGAGCACGAGGATGGCCGGCCGGGGCGACTGCACATCGAGCTGGATCTCGTCCCCGCGCGGCCTGCGCCATTCCGGCAGGGGAAGCGGCTCCGAGTCCACCGGCGCCGGGACGGTCAACGGGTCCGCGACTCGCTCGCCGTCACCCTTCCCAGACGGCGTCGCCGAACTGCTCTCCCAGACGTATTCTGGCTGTACGGCGCGGTTCGCTTCCAGGTCGCCATCCAGCAGCACAACGCCTTTTGCCGCCAGCGCGGGCAGCGCGGCGGCCAGCGTCGCCGTATCCTGCCCGCTGTCACGAAGGCTTTGCCCGTACAGCCGCGCAAACGGTTCCACTGACCGGTTCTCCAGAATGATGACGCCCGATGATTCCCAGGCCGGCCGGCTCCAGCCGGCGTTTCGCAGCCGTTCC
This sequence comes from uncultured Ardenticatenales bacterium, assembly GCA_964508275.1. GTDB lineage: Bacteria > Chloroflexota > Anaerolineae > Ardenticatenales > JAADHH01 > CAZDTE01. The sequence continues at coordinate 5,125 of CAZDTE010000007.1, read as the reverse complement.
GAGTCGGCGGGGAACTGGGGATCGTCCGGGCGCAGCAGCACGTAGCGCACGCCGTCCAGGTTGAGCAACGTGCGCTCGTCGGCGGTGTGGCGCAGTCGCGACATGGGGAGCGGCACACCCTCGTCCCAGTGACCGTCATAGTGCGGCAGCGACGTATGACGCACGGAGTAGGTGTAGCGGTACTTGTTGCCGATCAGGCCGGTCGGCTCCCAAAGGCGATAGCCCTGGCCGTTCTCTTCCAGCCAGTGGTAGGCCGCCAGCTCGTCGTCCGAGAAGTAGCGCGGGGTGTGCAAGAAGACGGCCCAGGCCGGTTTGTAGTCTACAAGCATCACGACCAAGACGCCGGCGAACAGGAGCGCGCGCAACGGCGACGCGCTCCCTCGTGAAGGCTGGCGCAGCAGCGATTCCTGACCGCGAAATGGACTCCACGTCATCAGCCGATCCGCGCCGGCGCCGGCCAGCAAGGCAAGCCCCAAACTCACGAACATCAGGCCCCGGAACGGCATCAAGCGGGCCAGAAATGGCGTGTGCATCACCGGGTTGTAGGGCAGGTTTGGTCCCAGGGCCATGATGACGCCTGCTGCCAGGACGGCCCACGTGGCACCCATGCCGCGAATGCGTCGCCAGGAGAGCGATCCGACCAGGGCAAGCAGCGGGACGATGACGCCAGGGTACCACGCATTCAGGCCGCCGAACGCTTTCCAGATCGTCGGCAGGGAAGAGGTGTCCGCGCTCAGCCTTGCTCGTCGCAGAGTCGCGGCCCAGATCATGGCCGGAGAGATGGCGTAGCCGCGCAAGAAGTCGGCAGAGATGGCCGACGAAGAGCCGCGCATCTCCGATACTGCAACCTGGCTCATCTCTCGAGCTGCGGGGAGCAGGACGGCGGCGGCGAGCGCACCGGCAATCGCCACAGCGCCGGCTCCCAGTCCCAGGCTTTGCCGGACGGTACGGCGCCCGCTTCGCCACAGCGAAACTTCCCGTAGGGCCAGGTAGAGGCCCAGGACGGCCCAGGCCGGCGGGGTGCGCTCTAGGTTGGTGAGCGGGAGGACGCCCAACAGCCCGCCAAGGCCAATGACCCAAGACCGGCCGGCCTTGTCGCGCGTTCGGTGACGCTCGTACCACCAGAGAGGGAGGGGCAGCAGGGCCCAAAAAAGGGCGTGCTCCCACCAGTCCACGGTGGTGTGCAAGTGGAAGGGGAAGAGGGCATAGGCCATGCCAGCGACGATCGCCCCTGCGCGCCCGATTCGCAAGGCCGAGGCCCAGAGGTAGAGGCCGAGGGCAGAACCGAAGATGGAGATCAGGTAGAAGAGCTTGACGACGATCTCCAGCGAAAGGCCGCTGATCAGCGAGAAGCAGGCGACGGCGTAGTACACCGGCCAGGCCAGGAACCGGGTCCAGGGCAATCCGGCGAACCAAGCCGGCGTCCAGGGAGAAAAGAGGATGCGGTGGGCCAGGTCCTGGCGCACCAGCCAGGCCGTGCTCATCTGCACCAACATTTCCCGGCGAGGGGTCAGGGGAAGATGGCCGTTCCACCACCCGTGCATGGCGATGATGACCGCCCCCAGCAGAAGTGCAGCGTCAAGCCATCGTCTGCCCGTCGTCACCCTGGCGTTACCCACTCACCGTTCTCCGCAGGCGATCACGTCGCTGGTTGTCATCACCGTGCTGATCAGGTCATCCCTGCCGGTCACGTGGGTGCCGGCAAAGAGCAGCGAATCTCGGATTGCGATGGGGTGGTCCACCACCACGCCGTCACCGATCACCGAGTTGGTCACGGTGGTGCCGGCCGGCAACTGGGCATCCTGGCCGATGACGTTTTCCAGGCCCAGGCGCTCCCGCTGCCGGTGGTTGCAGTCGAGCAGGTCGCAGGCCAGAGTGATGTTCATGTCCCATTCCACGACTTCGGCCGGGTATACCGGATAGCCATCGTCGATCAGGATTTGGATCGAGTTGGTGATCTCGTATTCGTCACGTTGGGCCGTGCGCGGGGTGCGGCGGATGGCGTCGAAGATCGCCTGGTCGAAGAGGTAGATGCCACAGCCTTTCAGGTCGGTGTTGATGTAGCGCGGCTTTTCGATCACGCGGGTGACGATGCCGCTGGCGTGCAAGATGACGGCGAAGTTGCGGCGGATGTATTCGGGGTTCGTCTCCCGCTTGACGGCCAGCACGCCGCCGGCCTGCCGTGCCCAGAACATATCCACCATCGAGCGCAGGTCCTTGTTGACCATGAAGATGTCGCCCAGGAAGAGGATGAAGGGGGAATCGATCTCGTCCTCTAGTTGCAGAACGGCATGGGCGATCCCCAGCGTCTCCCCCTGGTCAATGTAGTGCAGTTTCATGCCCCAGGCCGAGCCGTCGCCCAGGGTTTGGGGCATCTTCTCCTTCAGGTGGCCGACAACGATGAACACCTCTTCTACGCCGAGGCGTTGCATGTCCTCCAGCTGGTACTGGATGATCGGTTTGTTGCAAACCGGCAGCAGCGGCTTGGGGTAGCGCAGGCTGAGCGGTTTGATTCGTGTGCCGCGTCCTGCGGCCAGGATCACGCCGGCAAGTTTCTTCTGTTTAGACAATCGTTTCCCCTATCGCGACCGGCAATTGGCCGGGTCTGCATTTTGGTCACAACCGTTCCAGCAACTTGGCCCAGGTACTGCTCACGCGGACGAAAGGACTGCTGAGTTGGCCCGTGATCTGTGCCGTGCGCAGGTTCTGGAGGAATTCGGCCGGCGTATGCCAATCCGCCACGTTGACATAGGTCGCCCCGATCTCGTAGGGGGCGTGGGCGTCGCTGCCCGCCGAACAGGGCAGGCCGTTTTCCTCGGCGATGGCTTGGGCGCGCTCGTTGTCGCCCGGCACAAGCGAACGAGCGTTGAATCCCTCGATGATGTCCACCTGGTCGAGCACGCGGCGTAGAGCAGCTTCACCCAAAGCGGAACCCCGGCGGATACGGTCGAATGGGTGCGGCACGGCCACCAGTCCGCCCTGCGTCTTCACTCGCGCGACGGTCTCTTCCAGGGGCAGGCCGCGGGGGATTTCCTCCTGCAGAAAGAGGCCGATGATCTCTCCCTCCGGAGTTCTGATTTCTTCTCCCACGATGATGCGAAAGGGTGCCCGCCCCACCATGTCCAGCGCACCGGCGATGGTGTTGTGATCGGTGATGGCCAGCCCATCCAGTCCATGGTCCACTGCTCTGGCGACGATGTCATCGTACGTGCTACGGCTGTCGGGAGAGCGCCAGGTGTGGACGTGAAGGTCAAGCCTCATCTGCCCAACTTGACCAGCCGGCGGACGGAATCGCGGGCCCTCATGCCAGCAATCACACTCCCGCGCGTGCTCCGCCCAGACGTGGGCACGTGCCGGATGGCGATGTCGGCGATCTTGCCCTTCGCGGTGACGAGCACGACCCGATCTCGATCGGAGACAACGGTCGCGGCGGCCAACGGCCCGGTCGCCTTTGCTAACCGCATGGCGGCAACGCCCTTGCCTCCCCGGCTTTGGCGGGGGAATTGGGAGAGCTTCGTGCGTTTGCCGTAGCCGTTGGCCGAGACGACAAAGAGGGTGTCTTTTTTCTCATCATCGATCAACCCTGCTCCGCTGACTAAATCGTCGGGGGCCAGGCGAATGCCGACCACACCTGCGGCCGGCATTCCCATCGCGCGCACGTCGTCTTCGGCGAAGCGGATCGCTTGTCCGGACTGGGACACCAGAATCACGTCCTGCTCTCCGGTGCTGAGGTCGGCCCAGACCAGCCGGTCCTCATCGGCGACGCGCATGACGCGTGTGCCGCTGCCGAGCACCGCCGCCAGCGCCTCGACCTGCACGCGCTTGACGATGCCGCCGGCCGTGACCATCGCCAGGTAGCCGTCTTCCGCGGACAGGGGGAGCAACACGGCTATCTCTTGATCGCCCGGCATGGGCACCAGCGAGGACAGCGACACGTTTGCCTCTTCGGGAATCTGGTGGGCTGCCAGACGGAAAGCGACACCCTTGTCGGTAATGAATAGCAACTCGTCTCGCATGCTGGCCCCGGCCAACGTGTTGATCTTGCCCGCCCTATAGCGACGCGTCTGGCGGCGCACGTCGCCGCTCTGCGACACCGTGATCATGACCTTGACGTCCGGCACCAGGTCCGCCGTGGTAAGGGCGTCTGCTTCGGCAACCTCCACGATCTGCGTCCGGCGAGGATCGTTGAACTGCTTCTTGATCTCTTGGAGATCGTCCTTGATAGCACCCAGGATCTTGGCCGGATCGGCCAACAGGCTTTCCAGTTCGCGGATTCGTTTGCGGACCTGTTTGTATTCGTCCTCGATCTTGCGGCGTTCCAAAGCGGCCAGCCGGCGCAACTGCATGTCAAGGATCGCTTGTGCCTGCACGACCGTCAGCTTGAACTTCTTGCGCAGGTTGGTGCGGGCCGTCTCTGTCGTACGTGATCGCCGAATCGTCTGGATCACGTCATCCAGGAACTTCAGGGCGATGCGGAGGCCCTCCAGGACATGGGCCCGGTGGCGGGCACGCTTCAGCTCATATTGACTGCGGCGGGTGATGATCTCCTGGCGATGCTCCACGTAGAGTTGCAAAGCCCGTTTCAGGGAGATGAGGCGGGGTTGGCCATCCACCAGCGCCAAGAGAATCGCCCCGAAGGTGCTGCGCATCGGCGTCAGACGGTACAAATGGTCCAACACGTCGGTCGGCTCCACCGTGCGCGTCAACTCGATAACCAGGCGCATGCCCTGCCGATCGGACTCGTCACGCAGATCGACGATCCCTTCCACCTTTCCGTCGCGGGCAAGGTCGGCGATCCGCTCGATCAGGCGAGTCTTGTTCACCTGGTAGGGGAGTTCGGTCATCACGAGGCGATTGCGGTTGCGCGACATCGGCTCGACGTGAGCTTTGGCCTGCACGATGATGCGGCCTTTGCCTGTGGCGTACATGTTCAGGATGGCGTCCTGCGCGGTGTCGCCGGCCTTCTCGTTGAACCGGTAGATCACGCCGCCGGTAGGGAAATCGGGGCCGCGGACGAACGACATCAGCTTCTCAGCAGTGATGTCGTCGAACTGCTCGTAATTGTCAATCAGGTAGACAAGGGCGTCGCACACTTCGCCCAGGTTGTGCGGTGGGATGTTCGTGG
>CAZDTE010000006.1:7611-46331 GCA_964508275.1 uncultured Ardenticatenales bacterium | reverse complement strand
GTGGCAGAAAAAAGCAAGGCCGGATCAAGACGCCCCAGATTATTGAGATGATACGATGATACCGCAAATTGTCGGAAATGAGCCATTTTCGGGCTGGAATCTGGCTGATTTGGGCCGAAACACAGGCCCTGATGGGTCTCAACGCTCGCTCAAGTGCGTTCTGCGTACTGACCACGGTTAAGTGTGGAGCTACCGGGCCAGCGTGTGAGGGAGGAAACCGAGGGAAACAAGAAAGCTGTTTTGCTCTGACTACTCTTGCAGTGCCTGGCCATTGACCATTGAGAATCGAACAGGGAAAGTTCGTGCTACGCGAAAAACACAACGACGAAATCAAAGAGATCCTCAGTCGCTATCCCGATAAGCGTTCTGCCGTCATGCCGGTGATGTACCTGGCCCAACGCGAGTATGGCCACCTCAGTGACGAGGCGATGCGCGAGATCGCCGAGCTCTTGGACATGTCGATCAGCGACGTGTACAGCGTGGCCGGGTTTTATACCCTGTTCTACAAAGAGCCGGTCGGCGAGCACGTGATCCACGTCTGCAATGACTTCCCCTGCGCCCTGCGCGGCGCCGACGAACTGCTTGACCACGTCTGCCAGCGGCTGGGCATCCAGCCCGGTGAGACGACAGCCGACGGCTCCATCACGCTGGAGACGGCAATGTGCGTGGCAGCCTGCGACCGGGCCCCGGTCATGCAAGCCGATCTGGAATACTTCGAGAACCTGACTACCGACGAGGTTGACCAGATACTGGACGGCTTGCGCAGTGGGGATGAGGGGTAGCCTGATGGATCGACACATCCTCCTGCGCAACCGGGACATCTCGAACATTCGCGACCTGAGCGTGTACCTCGAACATGGCGGCTACCAGGCCCTGCGCTCTGCCTTCCGCCAGCACACGCCGGAGGAAATCACAACCCTCGTGAAAGAAGCTGGTCTGCGAGGGCGGGGCGGGGCCGGCTTCCCGGCTGGCGTGAAGTGGGGCTTCATCCCCAAAGACGTCTTCCCGCGCTACCTCGTCTGCAACGCCGACGAGAGCGAACCCGGCACATTCAAAGACCGCGAGATCCTCGAGGAAAACACCCACCAACTGCTGGAAGGAATCGCCATCGCCTGCTACGCCGTCCAGGCCGAGACCGCCTACATCTACATCCGCGGTGAGATGGCCGAAGGAGCCCGCCGCCTGGAGGCCGCTATCGCCCAGGCCGAGGCTAATGGCTACCTCGGCGATCGCATCTTCGGGCGCGACTTCTCCTTGCGGATTCACGTCCATCGGGGAGCAGGTGCTTACATCTGCGGCGAGGAAACCGCGCTGCTGAACTCAATTGAAGGGATCATGGGGCAACCGCGCCTGAAACCGCCGTTCCCCGCCGCGGTCGGCCTCTATAGCAAGCCAACGGTCATCAACAACGTCGAAACGCTTGCCAACCTGCCACCAATCATCGAGCGGGGCGTAGAATGGTACCGCAGCATCGGGACGGAGAAGAGTCCGGGGCCCAAGGTCTTCTGCTTATCCGGCCATGTCCACCGGCCGGGGAACTACGAACTGCCCTTGGGCACGACATTCCGCGAACTGATCTACGAACACGGCGGCGGCATCCCGAATGGGCGAGCCATCAAGGCGATCCTGCCGGCCGGCGCGTCCGCGCCTATGCTGACACCCAAAGCGCTGGACGTCCACATGGACTTTGAATCGGTGCCCGAAGCCGGCTCGCAACTCGGCTCCGGCTCGGTGATCGTGATCGACGAAACGGTCTGCATCGTGGACGCCGCGCGGCGCATGACGCGATTCTTCGAGCACGAATCGTGTGGCAAATGCAGCCCCTGTCGTGAGGGAACCTACTGGCTCTCGCAATTACTGGAACGGATCGAGAGTGGGCGAGGCCGGGTGCGCGACCTTGACTTGCTGCAGGATGTGCTTGACCAGATCGATGGCAAATGCTTCTGCCCGCTGGGCGAATTCGCTCGCAGCCCGGCCCTCTCCAGCATGAAGCATTTCCGGCCGGAATACGAATACCACGTCCGCGAGCGCCGCTGCTGGGCACATGAATCAGAATGAGTGACGAAGTCAGCCTGCTGATAGACGAGCAACCGGTGTCCGTGCCGCAAGGCACGCTCATCGTCGAGGCGGCCCGCCGCCTGGGCATTGAGATTCCCATCTTCTGCTACCACCCCAAGCTAGAGCCGGTGGCCATGTGCCGCATGTGCCTGGTCGAAGTGGGCACGCCGGCACGCGACCGCGCCACCGGCGAGCTACAACTCGACGATGCCGGCCAGCCGGTGATCCGCTGGTTCCCCAAGCTGATGACTGCCTGCTCCACCCCGGTCTCCGAGGGGATGCAGGTCAAAACGGCCACCGAATGGGTGCAGGAAGCCTGGAAGGGAACCCTCGAATTCCTGCTCACCAGCCACCCGCTCGACTGCCCGGTCTGTGACAAGGGCGGCGAATGTCCGCTGCAAGACCTCACCCTGGCCCACGGCCCGGACATGAGCCGCTTCTACAAGAGCGAAAAGCACCATTTCCAGAAACCGGTCCCGTTGGGCGAACGGATCGTGCTCGACCGCGAGCGCTGCATCTATTGCTCCCGTTGCGTCCGTTTCTGCGACGAGGTCGCCGGCGATCATGTGCTCACCTTTTACGGACGGGGGCGCGACCAGTACATCGCCACCTTCTCCGACCCGCCCTTCGACTCGAAATTCAGCGGCAACACGACCGACATCTGCCCAGTCGGCGCGTTGACCAGCCACGACTTTCGCTTCAGCGCCCGTGTTTGGGAGCTGACCAACGTGGCCAGCGTCTGCCCTTATTGCCCTGTCGGTTGCAACATCGGGCTTGGCGTGCGTTCGAATAAGGTGCAGCGGGTTATGCCGCGCCAAAACGAAGCGGTCAACGAGATCTGGATCTGTGACAAAGGGCGGTTTGGGCACCATTTCGTGAACAGCTCCCAACGGTTACGTAGCCCGCTGGTCCGCTCAAATGGCCAACTGCGAGAGACAACGTGGGACGAGGCGCTGTCGGTGATCGCCGGCCGGCTCCAGGCGATCCGGGTCGCTGAGGGGCCGGATGCCATTGGCGGGCTGATCGGCGCCCATGTGCCAAACGAGGATGCCTACCTGTTCCAGAAGTTCTTCCGCGCCGTCGTGGGCACGAACAACGTGGACCATCGCCCGCTGGCCTCAGGCCGATCCGGCAACGAAACGCTGGTTGCGGAGTTGGGCGCGGGGGTCGGCACCGATCTGGCTGCTGCCGGCCCGGGCACGGTCATCCTCGTCCTGGGCGGCGACGTCGAGGAGCAGCAGCCGGTACTACGCCTGCGGCTGAAACAAGCCACTGAGCGCGGCGCTGACCTGATCGTTGCCGGATCTTTGCCCGGCAAGCTGGGCCGCTATGCGACGCATGTGTTGCGTTGCCAACCCGAAACTGAATCCTGGATGCTGTGGGCCTTGGCCGCCATCACCATACGTGAACGGATTGACAAAGCCGACTTCCTGGACCGGCAGGTCGATGGGGTGACCGGTTTTCGGGCAGCGGCCAAGGCGTTCTCTCTCGACCAGGCGCTGGAGCTTACCGGGCTGGACGAAACAGCCTTGCGCCAGGCGGCGCGGACATTCGCCCAGGCCGATGACGGCCTGATCTTCTTCGATGACGATCTGGTCAGTCGACAACCCAACCCATCCCTGACCGAAGCTCTGCGCAGCCTCGTGCTGCTGACCAAGCATCTTGGACGTCCGTCCAACGGCCTGCTGGCCTTGTGGCCGCAGTCGAACGCCCAGGGCATAGCCGACATGGGCCTCTTCCCCGGCCTGTTGCCCGGTTACCGGCCGGTGGACGACGCAGCGGCACGCGAGGCGCTGAAGCACATCTGGGGCGCGCCGCTGCCGGTCACGCCGGGGTTACGTTTCCGCCAGATGATGGCCGGCGCTCTCGAAGGTCGGTTCAAGGCGTTGTGGGTTGTGGCCAGCGATCCGCTCGCTACTGGCCACCGCGAGGCACTGGGCAAACTCGACTTCCTGATCGTCCAGGACTTGTTCTTGACTGCATCGGCAGCCCAGGCGGACGTGGTACTCCCGGCAGCAGCATTCGCCGAGCGCGACGGCACGTTCACCAACCTCAAGCGGCGAGTGCAACGGTTAGGGCGGGCGGTCACCCCCCCGGGGGACGCACGCCCGGACTGGCGGGCCGTGCAGGAAGCGGCAAAAACCATGGGCGCGGATTGGTCGTACCAGGACCCGGCCAGCATCTGGCAGGAGATCGCCCAGGCCGTGCCGTCCTACGCCGGTATCTCGTTCGATGCGCTGGGCAGCCGGTTTCCGGAGCTGACGACGACCTCGCAGGCGCATCACACGCACATCGGAACTTGCCTGGAAAACGGGGGGTGGGAAGGCCAGGTATGGGACAACGATGCCGGAAACTCGCAACGCCGGTTCGCCCTCCGCTGGGTGCCGCCGTCGGTGCCGCGAATACCACCGGAAGGAAGCCTGGCATTGATTCGGTCGCGCCTGCTGTTCGACGGCGGGACACGCCTGGCACACTCGGAGATCGTGCGTTCGCTGATCCCGGAACCACACGCTCTGCTCAACCCGCAGGATGCAGAGCGGCTCGGCGTTGCGGCCGGCGACGTCGCCGAGTTACCTACCGGGAGCGGGACACTTTCGCTGCCGGTGCTGCTCGACGGCAACGTCCCGCCGGGTGTCGCAACCGTGCCGGACAACTTGGTGGAGCAAAACAAGGGCAATTCGTCGATCAAGTTCAGCGTGCGACGGGCCCTTCCCCTCTCGTGAATAGGTTACGGAACAAGGGCCTGATCTGATGGCGATCAAGCTGTACATGGATCACCATGTACAGCGTGCCATCACGGCTGGATTGCGGTAGCGCGGAGTAGATGTGGTGACAGCTTACGAAGACGGAGCAAGCCAACTTGATGGCCCGGCTTTACTCGATCGGGCCACGAGCTTGGGACGAGTGCTCTTCACGGGGGAACCCGAAGACCTTAGCAATCGGGTGGAATTCTTGCCACTAGGAGACCATTAGAGAATGTGGGTAAACCTGCTCATCGCCGTCATCAAAAGCGTGGTCATCATCGGCTTGCTCCTGTTGGGCTTTGCCTACATGACCTACCTTGAGCGCAAGGTGGTCGCTCACATGCAGTCGCGCATTGGGCCGAATCGGGCCGGGCCGAGGGGGTTGCTGCAGCCGATGGCCGATGGGATCAAACTCCTGCTGAAGGAAGACATCGTGCCTGCGGATGCGGATCGCGTGGTGTTCTGGCTGGCGCCGGCGTTGGCCGTTGTGACGGCGATCATCGGCTTCGCCGTGATTCCCATTGGTGCGCCGATTACCCTATTCGGGCGGACGATACCGCTGCAACTGGCCGATATCAACGTCGCCGTGCTGTACGTGCTGGCGGCCAGCTCGTTGGCGGTGTACGGTGTCGTACTCGCCGGCTGGTCATCAAACAACAAGTTCTCCCTGTTAGGTGGCCTCCGTGCCTCGGCGCAGTTGATCAGCTATGAGCTGGCGCTGGGCCTCTCCGTGATCGGCGTGATCATGCTGGCCGGTTCGCTCAGCCTGACGGACATCGTGGCCGCGCAGCGACCGCTTCCGTTCATTGTGCTCCAACCGCTGGGCTTCCTGATCTTCGCCATCTGCGCCGTCGCCGAGACGAAACGCGCGCCGTTCGACCTTCCGGAGGCAGAACAGGAGCTGGTGGCCGGCTTCCACACCGAATACTCCGGCCTGAAATTCACCCTCTTCTTCATGGCCGAGTACATCGCCATGATCACCATGAGTGCGATGGCCACAACGCTCTTCCTGGGCGGATGGAAGGGGCCTTTTCTATCGAACGTGCTGGGGCCGGTGTGGTTTGGGCTCAAGGTGCTGTTCCTGCTCTTCGTCTTTGTGTGGATACGGGCATCATGGCCCCGCGTGCGCTACGACCACCTGATGGGTTTCGGCTGGAAAGTGCTGCTACCTCTGGGTTTGCTGAACGTGTTCATCACCGCCGTGGGTGTGGTGCTAGTGGGATAAGATGATCAAAGAATTGCTGGAAGGACTGGGCGTCACCCTACGCTGGATGTTCCGCGAACCGGTGACCGTCGAGTACCCAGAGGTGAAGCGTCCGGTACACGAACGGTTCCGCGGGCGGCACATCTTGCACCGGCACGACAACGGCCTGGAGCGTTGCATCGGCTGTTCGCTGTGTGCGGCCGCCTGCCCGGCGCAGGCGATTTACGTGGTCCCAGCAGAAAACAGTGACGAGGCTCGCCACTCGCCGGGCGAGCGTTACGCCGCGGTGTACGAAATCAACCTGCTGCGCTGTATCTTCTGCGGCTTCTGCGAAGAGGCCTGTCCGGTCGATGCAATTACGCTGGAGCATGACTACGAGCTGGCTGCATACGACCGGCGACACATGATCTACACCAAGGAGATGCTGATCGAGCCAGTCCCGCCGGGCGGGCAGGACACCCCGCAGGAGGGATTTGCTCCGCCGCCCCATGCCATGCCATCCCCCTCATTCCATCGTGGACGTGTGGAGACGCCACCGCCGGGGGGCAAGGTCAAGTCGTGGGTGGAAGGAAGTGGCGAGTAGGGAGAAAAGGCGCGGTCTTGTGGCTTGTGGAGTGGTGACGGCAATACGTGATGCGCAAAATGCAGCACATGACGCTTGACTCGAGGTAACCATGGCCCCTGTGTTCTTCTACATTCTAGCTATTCTGGCCGTTCTCTCGGCCCTGGGCATGGTGACGTCCCGGAACGCAGTACACGGTGTGCTGTTCATGGTCGTGAACTTCGTGATCGTCGCCATCCTTTACCTGTTGCTGGACGCGCCGTTCATCGCCATGGCGCAGATCGCGGTGTACGCCGGCGCGATCATGGTGCTGTTCCTGTTCGTGGTCATGCTTCTCGGCCCCATGCCCATGTCCTTGCAGGATAAGCTGAGAGCGCAGCGCCCATTGGGGCTGCTCGCCGGCTTGACTTTCTTGCTGGTGATCGGGTTCGTTATCGCCACAGCCGTTGCCTCAAGCGCGGCCGGCGGCGGGTCGGCAGCGGCGGTCGGCAGCCTGGGCGACCCGCACCGGATCGGGGAGGTCCTGTTCACCCGGTACCTATACCCGTTCGAGATCACGTCGGTCGTGTTGTTAGCAGCGATGGTCGGCGCAGTGGTGCTGGCGAAGAAGGAGTAGGGGCGGACCTGCGTGTCCGCTCGAAACCCCATGTTTGTCACAGGAGGATTGGGAATGAATACGTCTCTGGTTGAAACGGTTTGGCCTGGAGAGAGTCTGCAACGAAATGTCGTACTCGTGCTTGCCGGCAGCGTTCTAACCGCGCTGAGCGCGCAGGTGGCGATTCCGCTGCCCTTCAGTCCGGTGCCGGTCACCGGGCAAACATTCGCCGTCTTGCTGATCGGAGCCGTGCTCGGCAGCCGGCTGGGCGCACTGGCGATGCTCGCCTACCTGGCCGAGGGAGCCATCGGGCTGCCGGTCTTTGCCGGCGGGCATGGCACGTTGCTCTGGATGCTAGGACCGACCGGCGGCTACCTGGCCGGCTTCGTCGTCGCGGCCTACATCATCGGCTGGCTGTGCGAGCACGCCTGGGATCGTCGACTACTCACGGCCCTGGCCGCGATGCTCTTGGGGAATGTCGCCATCTACGCACTCGGCCTGCCCTGGCTGGCCCACTTCGTCGGCACCGGCAAGGTCGTCGCGCTCGGCCTCGCGCCGTTCATCGCCGGCGACGTCGCCAAGATCGTGCTGGCCGGCCTGGCCCTGCCGACAGCGTGGAAATTCGTGCGGTAGCCGTGGAGCGTCGAGCGGAGAGCGTGGAGCGGGAACACGCAATACGCACCACGTATTACGAGGTAACTGCACAATGATTCCACTCTCACATTTCATGGTCTTGAGCGCCGTGCTGTTCACCATCGGCGTGCTCGGCGTTGTTCTGCGCCGTAGCGCGATCATGATCTTCATGTCCATCGAGCTGATGCTCAACGCCGTCAACCTGGCCTTTGTGGCGCTCAGCCGGTCACTCCACGTGCTGGACGGTCAGATCTTCGTCTTCTTCGTGATCACTGTGGCGGCCGCAGAGGTCGCCATTGGCCTGGCCTTGATCGTCGTCCTCTTCCGCACCAAAGGGACGATCGACGTGGACGACGTAAACTTGCTGAAGGGATGACGATAATGAGGAGCAACCATTCATGATCCAACTGGCCTGGCTTGTGCCAGGGCTGCCGTTGCTGGGAGTGATCCTGAACACGTTCTTTGGCAAACGCTTCGGGCGACGAGGCGTCGGCTGGCTCGCCAGCGGCGTTGTGGGACTCGCCTTCATCGTCGCGCTCTCGCTGTTCTTCGCCCTGCGCGGCATGGCTCCCGAAGCGCAACATGTGGAGCAAACGTTGTTCACGTGGATCGCGGCCGGCGCCTTCAGCGTTTCCGCCTCCCTACTCATCGATCCGCTCTCTGTGCTGATGTGCCTGATCGTCAGCGGGGTCGGTTTCCTGATCCACGTCTATTCGATCGGCTACATGGAACACGATCGGGACTACCAGCGTTTCTTTGTCTACCTGAACCTGTTCGTTGCCTCCATGCTCGTCCTGGTGCTGGCGAACAACTTCTTGTTGCTGTACGTTGGCTGGGAGTTAGTCGGCCTCTGTTCCTACCTCCTGATCGGCTTCTGGTACGAGAAGAAGAGCGCCGCCGACGCCGGCAAGAAAGCGTTCCTCACCACCCGGATCGGCGACGTCGGCTTCGCGCTCGGCATCCTGCTGATCTTCTTCACCTTCGGCACGCTCGACTACAGCGCCGTCTTCGCCGCAGCGCCGACGCTGTTGAAAACCGGCGGCACGACCGTCACCATGATCACGCTGCTCCTATTCGTCGGCGCGATCGGCAAATCGGCCCAGATCCCGCTGTACGTCTGGCTGCCGGACGCGATGGAAGGCCCCACACCGGTCTCGGCCCTCATCCACGCCGCGACGATGGTGACCGCCGGCGTCTTCATGGTCGCGCGCACCCACGTGCTATTCGAGCTGGCCCCATTCAGCCAGACCGTTGTCGCCATCACCGGCACACTGACCGCTTTCTACGCCGCCACCATTGCCCTGACGCAGATGGACATCAAGCGGGTGCTGGCCTACTCGACGATCAGCCAACTGGGCTACATGTTCCTGGCCGTGGGGGTGGCGGCCTACACCGCCGGCATCTTCCACCTGATGACGCATGCGTTCTTCAAAGCGCTCCTATTCATGGGCGCCGGCAGCGTAATGCACGCCCTGGACGGCGAAACGGACATGCGCCGCATGGGCGGCCTGATCTACTACATGCCGATCACCGGCTGGACGTTTGTCGTAGCCTGGCTGGCCATCGGCGGTGTGCCGCCCTTCAGCGGATTCTTTAGCAAAGACGAAATCCTGGCCGCAACGTTCAACGCGGGCCACCCGATGCTGTGGTTTGTTGGAGTGGCGACCGCCGGCCTCACGTCGTTCTACATCGGCCGCCAAGTCTTCCTGACCTTCTTCGGCCACCCACGGATCGCGCCGGAGCTCGAACCCCACGTCCACGAGTCGCCGTCCGTGATGACCTGGCCGCTGATCGTACTGGCTGTACTGGCGGCGGTGAGCGGTTTCATCGGCTGGCCGGGCGCGCACGGTTCGGCCATCCAACGCTTCCTCGCGCCGGCCTTTGGAGTTGGCCTGCACAGCGCGGAGGGCGGCTTCGATGTGGCTCTGGCCCTCATCTCCACCTCCGTCGGGTTCCTCGGCATCGCCATGGCCTGGCTGATGTACGGCAGCGGTGCGATCAGCCCGACTCGCCTGGCTGCACGCACCTGGCCAATCTACAACCTGCTGTGGAACAAATACTACGTGGACGAGCTGTACGGCTTCCTGTTCGTGCGACCGTTCCGGCGCACGGCCGCGTTCCTGGCCGACTTCTTCGATCCCTGGGTGATCGACGGCGCCGTCAACGCCGTCGCCATCGTCATACAAGGGAGCAGCCGGCTCATCCGGGCGTGGGAATCGGGCTACGTACGCAACTACGCCCTCTCCCTTCTGGCCGGCGCACTGATCATGCTGGCCTACTTTGTCTTGAGGTGACGAAAGGATGGTGGATTGTTGCCGTATCGCATCGAGTATTCCCCTGACGCTGAAGACCATCTACGTGCGTTGACGGTTCGACAGCAGAGGATGGTTCTGGATGCTGTGGATGAACAACTGGCATACCAACCTACTGTTGAGACGAGAAATCGAGAGCCGATGCGCCCCAATCCTTATGGCGCCGTGGGAATTGCGAGTTGGCAACCTGCGCGTGTATTATGATATAGAAGAGGAGCCCGAAGCGGTGGTCTTCGTTCGTGCCGTTGGGGTCAAACAACGCAATCGGGTTCTTATCGGTGGGGAGGTAATCGAATAATGAAGACACTTGAATTGGCCAATGCTGTGGGACCGCTGGCTGAATATGCCCGAGACGTTGACCAGGAGCCGGTGATCTTGGCGGTTGACGGCAAACCCGTGGCGGCATTGGTGGCGATAGAAAACGCGGATCTAGAGACAGTAACTCTGAGTACGCACCCACAGTTCCTGGCTTTGATTGAGCGCTCACGGAGGCGACAACAGGCGCAAGGTGGCTTCTCTCCTGAAGAGATGCGTCAGCGATTGAGTCTTTGACATTAAGACGTGGAACATGCGATGAACCAACTTAGCTTTCCCTACCTATCGTTGATTATTTTCTTGCCGCTCCTCGGCGCGGTGGTTGTCGCTTTGCTACCCGCCAGGCAGACGCAGAACATCCGCCGCACCGCGTTGGGCTTCTCTCTGCTGACCTTTGTACTCTCGCTGGGCCTCTACGTCGGCTTCGATTCGACCACAGCCCGGCTCCAGTTTGTCGATCGGGTCGAGTGGATCCCGGCCCTGGGCATACGCTACTACGTCGGCCTAGACGGGATCAGCCTGCTGCTGGTGCTGCTCACCACCCTCCTGAGCGCGGTCTCGATTCTTTCCACGTGGAAAGCGATCGACGATCGGGTCAAGGAATTCATGGTCTCGATGTTGCTGCTGGAAACGGCCTTGCTCGGCGTGTTCTCCGCCATCGACCTGGTCGCCTTCTTCGTCTTCTGGGAGGCGTCGATCATTCCGATGTACTTCATCATCGGGATCTGGGGCGGTCGACGGCGCGTCTACGCGACGATCAAGTTCGTGCTGTACACGATGGCCGGCAGTGCCTTCATGCTCATCGCCATCCTGGCCCTCGTGTACACCTACTTCAGGGCCCACGGCGTGTGGACGTTCGATCTCATGCAGTTACAGAACCTCGATCTGCCATACGGGATGCAGGTCTGGATGTTCCTGGCCTTTGCCCTGGCCTTCGCGATCAAGGTACCGCTCTTCCCGTTCCACACCTGGCTGCCCGACGCTCACGTGGAAGCGCCGACCGCCGGCAGCGTGATCCTGGCTGGCGTTCTGCTGAAAATGGGCACGTACGGCTTCGTGCGTTTCTGCCTGCCGCTCTTCCCAGAGGCGAGCCGGCAGGCCGTGCCGGTGATCGCCGTGCTTTCCATCATCGGCATCATCTACGGCGCGATGGTCGCTTTTGCCCAACGCGATGTAAAGAGTCTGGTCGCCTACTCCAGCGTGAGCCACCTCGGATTCGTCATGCTTGGCCTGTTCGTCCTGAATCCAGAGGGCGTGAGCGGCGGAATCCTGCAGATGGTGAACCACGGCCTGAGTACCGGCGCCCTCTTCCTGCTCGTCGGCATGATCTACGAGCGGCGACACACCCGGCTGATTGCCGACTTCGGAGGGCTATGGCGACAGGTTCCCGTCTTCGCCGCTTTCTTCCTGATCGTCATGCTCTCGTCTATCGGGCTGCCGGGCCTGAACGGTTTTGTCGGTGAGTTTCTCATCCTGGTCGGGGCCTTCACCGTCAATCCCTGGTATGCGGTGCTGGCGGCCATAGGAGTCGTGTTGAGCGCGGCCTACATGCTGTGGATGTTCCAGCGCATGATGTTTGGGCCGCTGGAAAAAGAAGAGAACCGGGAGTTGGCCGATCTCAGCGGACGCGAGATCGCCATCCTGGTGCCGATCGTGGCGTTGATCCTGCTCATCGGCGTCTACCCGCAACCGTTCCTGGGGCCGATGCAAGCCTCGGTGGCGCACTTGCTGGCGGGAATGTGAAGAATAGGTTAGCTATACATGATCGCTATTCCATCTGTTGATCTGGCCATTGTTGCTCCGCTGCTGGTGGTGACGGCAACGGCCCTCATCGTGATGCTGATTGACCTGGTGCTTCCGGCCGAGTCGCGGGCTTGGCTGGCCTACCTCAGCCTGTTCGGGCTGCTCGGCGCATTCGTGGTGACTCTCCAGCTCTGGGGCCGGCAAGCCAGCACCTTGAACGGCATGGCCCTGCTCGACAACTATGGCGTGGCATTCACCCTCCTATTCTTGCTGGTAGCCATCGTGACGATCCTGCTCTCCGTGACCTACATCACCGAACGGGGCCTGGAGCGTGGTGAATTCTACGCGCTGGTGCTGTTCGCCCTGCTGGGCATGATGGTCATGGCCACCGCCGGCGATCTGATCGTCGTGTTCCTGGGGATCGAGTTGCTGTCGCTGCCGTTGTACGTGCTGGCCGGCTTCGCGCGGCCGGCCCTCGATTCAGAAGAGTCGGCCCTCAAGTACTTCCTGCTCGGCGCGTTCGCCAGCGGCTTTCTGCTCTACGGCATCGTGTTGATCTTCGGTGCGACCGGCTCGACGAATCTGGCGCAGATCGCGACCATCCTGGGGCGGGGCAGTCAAGCCAGCGTGATGCTCTACGCCGGCGTCGGTCTCTTGCTGGTCGGCTTGGGGTTCAAGGTGTCGGCGGTTCCGTTCCACCAATGGACGCCGGATGTGTACGAGGGCGCACCCACGGCGGTGACCGCGTTCATGATCGCCGGCACCAAGGCCGCCGGCTTTGCCGTGCTGCTGCGCATCCTGCTGATCGCCTTTCCCCAGGTGCGCGCCGTCTGGCTGCCGGCCATAGCCGTCCTGGCCGTCATCACCATGACGGTGGGCAACATCACGGCCATCGTCCAGGAAAACATCAAACGGATGCTGGCCTACTCCAGCATCGCGCACGCCGGCTACATCCTGGTGGCGATCGCGGCGGGTGGAGACACCGGCTCCCGCGCCGTCATCTTCTACCTTGTGGTCTACGCCCTGATGAACCTGGGGGCCTTCGGCGTGCTGATCGCCGCCGGTCGTGGTGGTTCGGAGCGCGTGACGCTGGAGGACATGGCCGGCCTGGCTCGAGAGCGCCCGCTTTTGGCCGCGGTGATGTCACTGTTCATGCTGGCCCTGGCCGGCTTCCCGCCGACCGCCGGCTTCGTCGGTAAGCTGCTGATCTTCCAGGCCGCCGTGCAGGGTGGTCTCACCTGGCTGGCTCTGATCGCCGTGCTGAACAGCGTGGTTTCCGTCTACTACTACGCGCGCGTCATCGTCTTCATGTACATGCGGGAGCCAGAAGGCGAACGACGGCTGGCCATTGGCGGTGGGTGGATGGTGGGCATGGCGCTTGCTGTCTGTACTCTCGGAATCCTGCTGCTGGGCATCTTGCCGGCCGCGGCGATCCAGGCCACCCAAAGCGCTCTGCTCGCCGCCTTGTAATACCCCCTTGGGCGTTGCCTCTTCTTCCACCCTCGCCGGTTTTGCGCAGCGGGACGTGTTCGGTTGCGGCTGCTCCTACCCCTTCACAGCCCCCATCGTGAAGCCGGCAACCAACCGGTCGAGGAACAAGTTGTAAACAATGCCGACCGGAATGGCCACAATCACCGCTGCCGCCATGAGGGACTGCCAATAGAAGACGTCTCCGCGCACAAGCTCGATCGGTACGCCAACGCTGATCGTCTTGTTGGCGGAAGAGGAGACGAAGGTCAGCGCATAGATGAACTCATGTAGCGTCAGAGTGAACGTAAACACGACCACAGCAATGACGCCGGAAAGGGAAAGAGGCATGACCACCTTGATGAAGGCCGCCAGCCGGCTGTATCCGTCCACCATGGCCGCTTCTTCGAGGTCTTTGGGGATGGATTTGAAGAAACCCATCAGCAGCCACGTACAGAAGGGGATGGAGATGGTCGGATAGACAACGATCATGGACCACACGCTGTCGTTTAGACCCAAGGCCACGACCACGCGAAAGAGAGGGATAAACAAGAGGGTAGGAGGCACCAGGTAGACCAGGAAGATGGCGATGCCGGCCCGCTCTCCCCAGCGCCCGGTCAGCCGGGCCAGGCTGTATGCCGCTGGTATGGACACCACAAGCGTAATGATCACTACAGCCGCACCGATAAACAAGGAGTTCCATAGGAAGCCGTTGTATTTTGTCTCAAAGAAAAGTAGCCTGAGATGATCCAGGGTGGGCGGAGCATTGTAGAGGAATGGGTTATTGCCTGATCGGTAAAGATCTCTGTCTTGCTTGAACGTGGTGATGATCATCCAGACGAAAGGTGCTGTAGAGAAGAAGCAGAACAGTGCCACGGTTCCGTACAGAAACCCGCGTTTGATCTGGGTCATAAACCGTCCCATTCGTTACACCACCTCCGTGCGGCGGGCCATTCTGAGAATCAGAATCGCGCCGGCCAACAGCATGGGGAAGAGGAACAGGGCAATAGCTGCTCCCTGGGCCAGGGAGCCTCCCTCAATTCCTTTGAAATAGGCCCACGTAGAAAGCACCTGGGTGTAGTAGACCGGCCCTCCACGCGTGAGCACAAAGACAACCGTCATGTCCCCGAACGTAAAGACGGTGCCAAACAGGATGGCGATGCTAATGATCGGCAGGAGCAGCGGCACCTTGATCTGCAACAGCGTGCGCCAGAAGCTAGAGCCGTCAACCTCTGCCTGGTCCAGGATGTCTCGCGGGAGTGCCGTCAGGCCGGCCAACAGAATCACCGCCGACAGCGGCAGCAACCGCCAGACTTGAACCAAGATCACGGACGCCATGGCCAGCCACTCCCGCCCCAGATAGTTCAGGTGTTTTCCTGGGCCCAGCAGGGTACCCGGTCCGAGCAGGTAGACAGCTCGCAGTACCCAATCGATGGGACTGAATTTGGAATCTAGCAGCCACAGCCAGCCGATGGTGCCCAGTGAAACCGGAGTCGCCCAGGGCAGCATGATCAACATGCGCGCTATCCACTTGCCGCGGAAGTCGACGTACAGTATCTCGGCCAGGATCGTCGAGAGGACAATGATGAGCACTTGCGATACGATCGTGAACACGAAGGTGTTCTTCAAGGCACGCTGAAACTGGGGCGTTTTCCATATGGCCCGGTAGTTAGCCAACCCAACGAAGTGTAGGCTTGTGTCTCCGACTGTGACGCTGGAAAGGCTGAAGGCGATAGCCAGGAAAAAAGGAATACCGACCAGGGCCACGATGTACACGACCGCCGGCATCAGGAAGAGAGAGCCCAAGACCCCCTCACTATCCGTCCAGAAACGGGCACGGTTTCTTCGCGTGGGTCGCTGTGTTGCTGATTGCTCCATCGTTCTACACGCTTTCCCTACAACGGCTGGGGATCGATACGCCGACCCCCTTCTTTGTCGAAAAACCGCAGGTCCTGGGCCTGGACGACAAACTCATAGGTCTCACCTGCTTCGATTGGCACCATCACCGTGGAAGGAAGCTTGGCCATGGTCTTGGTTGCTCGCTGCTTGTCCTCCACCACGCCGTACAACAGCCGGTCAGCCCCCAGGTATTCTACCCGCGTCACCTGGAACGAGAATGGAACGGCGGCGGCGGCGTCCACACCCTCTGCTATAGAGGTCGGGAGAAAGTTCTCTGGGCGGAAGCCGAACAGGAAGTCCTCCCGTTCGATCAGGTTCATGCCCGGGGACCCCAGGAACGTGGCCACGAACGTATCGGCGGACTGGCCGTAGATCTCTTGCGGCGTCCCCACCTGGGCGACCTTGCCCAGGTGCATCACCACGATCCGATCACCCAGGCCCATCGCTTCCACCTGGTCGTGGGTCACGAAGATGGTCGTGACGCGCAACCGTCGCTGGAACTGTTGCAACTCATCGCGGGCCGAGGCCCGCAGTTTGGCGTCTAGGTTAGAGAGCGGTTCGTCCAGCAGGAGCACCGCCGGCTCCTTCACCAGCGCTCTGGCGAGGGCCACCCGTTGCCGCTCGCCGCCCGATAGCTGGCGGGGCTTGCGGTCGAGCAGACGCTCAATGCCCAGCGTGGATGCTGCCCACTCCACCTTTTGATTGATCTCGCCCTTCGCCATCCCCCCATGGGCTTTCAGCGGGAAAGCGATGTTATTGAATACGGTCATGTGCGGGTAGAGTGCGTAGCTCTGAAAAACCATCGCAATGTTACGCACCCGGGGAGGCAACCCCGTTACCCGCCGGTCATCGATAATAATGTCGCCGGCCGTCGGCTGCTCCAGGCCGGCAATCATCCTGAGGAGAGTTGATTTCCCGCTGCCCGATGGCCCCAGGATGACGAGGAACTCTCCCTGCTTGATAGAAAGGTCGACTCCATCAACTGCAGCAACCTTACCGAAGTGTTTCTTTATGCCGACGATCTCTACAACGGCCATAACCTAATCTGAGGTCCTCCATCGGAAGAGGGGCCCGCTCGGCCAAAACCGGCGGGCCCCCAACGGGCCTTGACTTCGTCAGCCCAAGGCTTTTACTTGGCGCTCGGTCGGGAAACCGCCTACTCGGTTCCGCCTACGAGGCCTTTCTCACGCCACTTGGCAAAGATGTCTTTGATCTGCGTCTCGGCCTCGGCAACCGCATCTTCTGCACTCATCTCTCCGCGGGCTACCTTACCCATCATCGACGGGATGATGTGCGTGGCGTACACTTCGGCCACCGCCGGGTTAGACGGGCCCGGATACCCGAGGTAGGTAACCCAGTTCTCGGCGGTCGCCAGCACCGTCAGCTTATCCTTGGGCCGGGAACCAAACGGGTCATTCGCGAGCCAGCTGTCCTCGCCATATAGCTGCGGTACGGTGCTCTTGAAGGCAGGGAAGTTGTACAGCTCGCTGTTGAAGACGGCCTGGTTATAGTTCGCCGTGTGGTGCAGTAGGAACGCCTTCGCCGCATCCAGTTCGGGCCCTTCCGGCACATAGTTCGGGATCACGTAGATGGACCAGACGTGTGCCGAGGCATGTTGATCGCCGCGCGGGCCCTTCAGCGCCTCCACAAAGCCAGTGTTGTCAGCCGCCGCCGGGTCGATCTTCTGCAAGCTACGGTAGGCTGAAATGGAGTTAAGGATGTACGACAGCTCGCCGGCGATCAGGCCCTGGTTGTTGGAAGCCGCCGTCCAACTGAAGACTTCTTCCGTCATGGCCTTCTGATACAGTTCGGCCATGAAGTTGACTGCCTCTATCACCTCGGGCGAGTTGATGACTACGTTCTCGTCTGCGTCCTGGATAGAGCCGCCATGGGACCAAATGATCGCCCGCGCGGCCATCTCCGAGTCGATCTCTGGGGACAAGCCCAGCCCGAGCGGAACACCTGTTGCTTCCTTGATCTTCGCTCCACCCTCCAGCAACTCGGCCCAGGTTGAGGGGCCATTGGGGAAGCCGGCGTCGGCCCACAACGCGCGGTCATAGTCGCCCGGATCGGGCACCCAACCGTGGCAAAAGCCATACCATTTATCCTGCGCCGGCAAGTAAGAGTTCGCCTTGCAAGTGTCTGCCTGAGGGCCGAACAGATCCTGCGCCTTCATGTTCACGTCGGTCAAATCCTGCAGACCCTCTACGTAGAGCGACGCGGCCAGCGGCATCTCGATCAACGTCGGGCCCTCGCCGGCATCAATCGCTGCTGCCAGAGACGGGCTCAAGTCCGTGATGGAAACATGATCCACCGTTACATCCACTCCGTTTGCCTCTCCCCAAGCCAGGGCAAAGGGATCAAACCACTTGTCGTATTGCGGGACGAAGTGACTCCACTGCAGGATCTTGATCTCAGTTCCTTCGGGGAATGTTCCTTCAGCAGGCACCTCAACGGTTTTCTCAACCGTTTTCTCAACTGTCTTTTCGACCACCACCGTCTGCTCGACCACGCGCGTTACTTCGACCTTCTGCGGAGCCGGCGTCGCCTGTTGAGCGCACGCGCTCATCAGCAAGGCAGCGATGATCAGTAAGCCGAGCACGACCCAAAAGTGCTTCTGTTTCATCTCTTCTCCTCCATTCAGGATTGGGCAAGCAGAGCCCAACCCAACCATGTCCCTCACAATCCAGCGACCGAATCCCCCTCGAAGCGCTCCACCCTCTCCTTCTGGGCCGATTCTCCGGTGTGGGGTTTCGAATTCGGAGCCTTGGCCCCATACTCGGGCAATCGCTTCCGCCTGCGCCTTCGACCACCTGAAAGAGCCCCAACACCTCCTTGTGCGGCCGTGGCACGACCGCGGGGCGGCCTAGACGCTGACGTACCTGCCAGATGGCACTAACTCCATTTCGTTAGTCTGAACCGCACAACCACCCCCCTCCGGAGAACCATTGCAGACCCGGTTGATGCACGTGCCAAGAAGGTGAGTTACGATGTGTAGTAAAAGTATTATACCACCGCATCAGACTTAAGTCAACCCCCCCCTGTTCAGATTACAGGGAGCCGGCACCGGAACATCGAGCAGATACGCGCGTGGCGACAATTGTCAGAGCAAATTCACGGGATCCACGTCAATGCGCCAGCCAATGGGAAAAGAAACCGTCGTCAACAGCGAATGCGGATCGGCAGCCCGCACCACGATCTGCCAGCGGTAATATCCGCGAAGGCGGGTGTGAAAGCACGGTGCCGGTCCGATCAGGCTAACGTCCTCTAGACCCATCTGTCGAGTGCGTAGACGCAGCAGATCTCCCATCCGCTCTGCCTCCCCCTGGCACTTTTGCGCCTGCCGGTGCAGATAGAGCAGCTTCACCAGCCGGCCATGCGGCGGATAGGCCTGCTCTTTCCGGAATGCGCTTTCGTACCGGTAGAACGCATCGAAGTCGTGGTGACTGGCTGTCTGGATCGCATAGTGCTGGGGGGTGTAGGTCTGCACGATCACCTTGCCGCCGAGCAGGCCGCGCCCCGCCCGGCCGGCTACCTGGGTCAGCAACTGAAAGGTGCGCTCGGCGGCGCGAAAATCGGGCAGGTGCAGCGCCGTATCCGCGCTGATCACGCCGACGAGCGTGACCAACGGGAGGTCCAGTCCCTTGGCGATCATCTGCGTCCCCACCAGCACGTTGGCTTCGCCGGCCGCGAAGGCCCGCAGCAACTCTTGGTGGGCTCCCTTTCGCCCGGTCGTGTCCCGATCCCACCGCAATGTCCGCGCCCTAGAGAAGCGCTCTTGCACAGCAGCTTCCAACTTCTGCGTGCCCAGCCCGAAGAACTTGATCCGCCGGCCCCAACATTCGGGACAAATCGTGGGTACCTCGACGTGCCGGTTGCAGAAATGGCACGTCATCAACCGTTCGTCGTCGTGGTAGGTTAGAGTAACTGCGCACCGGGAGCAGCGTACGACGTGGCCGCAGTCCCGGCAGAGCACGAAGCTGGCCGAGCCTCGACGATTCAGGAACAAGATCACCTGCTCGTCGCCGGCGAGGGCCGCCTCCATGCTCTCCTGTAAGGCGCGGCTGAAGACGCTGGTGTTGCCGGCACGCAGTTCTTGGCGCAGGTCAACGACTTGCACCGGTGGCAATGGCGCGTGTCGCGCTTCGGAAAGACCCTCGACCGGCGGGCGAAAACGTAACCGTTCTGCCGGGATGTGGAACCGCGCGCGCTGCGCCTCGACGTGTGGAGCGTAGCTCATGATCCGTTGTGGGAGCCGCGAGTGAACGTAGTCACCCTGGCGGGCGCGGTAGGCACTCTCCATGTCTGGTGTAGCGCTGCCCAGGATGACGGTCGCGCCGGTCAGCCTGGCCAGCTCCTGGGCCACATCTCGGGCATGGTAATGAGGGACCTGCTGGATGCCGGCGCCCTCTTGCTTGTAAGTCCATTCGTGACTTTCGTCCAGAACGATCAGCCCCGGGCGCGGTAAGGGGGCGAACACCGCAGATCGCGATCCGATCACCAGATCGACCTCCCCTCGCCGTACCCGACGCCACGAGTCGTATCGTTCGCCCAGTGCCAGGCGGGAATGGGTTATCGTGATTCGTTCCGGGAAGCGGGCGGCGAAGCGGTGCACGGTCTGGGGAGTCAACGCGATCTCCGGCACAAGGACGATGGCCTGGCGACCCTGACGGATCACGGCATCCACGGCCCGCAGATAGATCTCTGTCTTCCCGCTGCCGGTGACGCCGTGGAGCAGGATCACGCGGTGGTCAGGGGAAGATTCTCCAGTGGTCAGATGTCTTTGCAGCTCGTCCCACACCTCCTGCTGGTCAGATGTCAGGCGCGGCGGGGTGGCCGGAGCCACCGCCTGGCCGGCGAGCGGATCGCGCCATGTTTCGTGTTCCTCCACGGCGATCAGCCCGTGTTCCTCCAGGTCGCGCACGTGAGCCCGCACTGCTTGCGTGGCCTTTAGCAACTCCGCCAGCGGCACGGCCCGCCGTTCGGCGAGCAGGAAACTCAGGATCGCCTGCTGGTTGACGCTCCGACGCAGAGCATAGACGTGACTGACGATGTCGTCAACCGACACCGTCAGGAAGGCGCGGGCCGGTTCGTGCCGCCGGGTGATGATGCCTTCTTGCTCAAGCCGCTTGAAGATGGCGGAGGTCGCTCTCGTCGCCTCGATCGCCGCGCGCAATGGGATCGGACCCGGGTGATCCCGCAGGTAACGCAGCGCGGCGAGTCGGCGGTGGGCGCGTGCCGGTTGATCGGCAACGACCCGCTCCAACTCCTGCTCCGTGAGGAGTAACTCAACGAGATCGCCGGCGGGAGTGATCTGCACCCAGCCCTTCTGGGCCAGCGAGCGCAGGTGCTGGCGGGTGCAGTCGGCGCGATTGCAGAGATCGTCCGCCGCGGGCAGGGGATCGTCACTGTCGCGCAGCGCCAGCAGCGCACGGGCCTGCGGGGACTCTCGCCCCAGGCGTATCCGGGCCTCGTCCAGCGTCGCGGTGTCGGCCGCCAGGCGTACGACGGTCACCTGTTTCGGGCGGATACGAGGCGGACGGTCTCGCGTTTCTCGCCGCAGAAGGCCCCGGCGACCCAGTTGGCGTAGCAGCGTGTGGGCCCGAGGTTTGTTCCCGACCTGTGCTTCCACTTCCGTAAGGGTTGCTTCTCCGCGCTGCCGCAGCCATTCCAGCAGCGCACGGGAGTCCGCCGGGAGCGTCCGTGGTATCTCAACATCAGGCGACAGCGAGACAACCTCGAAGGTGCGTTGTAAGATGCCGGGAGGCAACATCAGGGTCAAGCAGTCGAAAAGAGGCGACAGGTATGTCCGGCTGATCCAGAAGGCGAGTTCGATTTGGTACGGGCGCAGGACGGGGCGCGGCACAGCGATTTCGGCGAGGTCCTTGGTTTGACGCACGGGGGATTGTGTGTCGAAGCCGACGATGATGCCTTGCTGTCGCTGTCGCCCGAAGGACACCCATACCAACTGGCCCAGTCGCACCTGGTCTACGAGGGCCGGCGGTATGGCGTAATGAAAGGTGCGTTGCAGGTTCAGCCTGGCTTCGCCTATGTCGTCGCCGTCTGGCAGGGAGAGGAGTCTCGCCTTCTGCCGAGTGGACATCTCGACGGCGACGAGCGCATAGGTCGCACCGGGTGGCGGCAGTGTTTGTGGTTCGGAGATCGTCATACAGGCTAACCGCGGAAAGGTGACATTCTACGCTGAACGCTCGCCGGATTCCTGGCGATAGATCGCGGCAGCCAGGTAACCGACGGTGTAAGTTCCCGGCACCCGTTGGCCCGTAACCTCACTGGAATGGGTGTGGGCCAGGATTTGCAAGCCGTTGGCCCCCAGGCCCTGAGCAGCCATCAACAGCGTGAGGATGGGCATCCGCCCGCAGACAGTGGTTCCCGGACGCATTAGCACATCGGCGATGTACGCAATGTCGAAGGTGATCAGCGCCTGCCGCACCCTGGCATCGCGTCGTTCCACCTCCCGGAAGTCATGGAGGTGGTGCTGATCGCTGCTGGCTACAAGCAGGGTGTTGGGATCGCCGGCAAGCAGCTCGGCCAGCGCGTCCGCCAACCTTTGGCAGGACGCCACGTCGTCGGCACTCACCATGATCGGCACCAGCCGGAACTCGTCCAGGGCCCATTGCAGGAACGGGAGCTGGATCTCCAGCGAGTGTTCCGTGTCATCGCGCGTGCGCTTCAGCGGTACGAGCCGTGCCAGGTCGGTGATGAAGTCTTGGTCCACGGGGACCGGGCCCAGAGGCGTCTCGAAGGCGTCCTCGTGTGGGGCCGCGAAATCTCCCAGATAGGCGTAGTGACTGGGTCCGAGCAATACCACGCGCCGGAACGAACGGTTGAGGAGCAAGTGATAGGCGTGGGCAGCGGTAAGGCCGGAGTACTGGTATCCGGCGTGCGGTGCGATGAGGCCCACAAGATCGCCTGGTACATCTTCGTCCGGAACGGCATCGAATAGGCGGACTACTTCGGCGGCCAGGGTATCTGGCGTGCCCGGATACCACTGGCCGGCGATGGGCGAATGGCGAATGCGCGCGTACGTTTGGCCGTTCATCTTACCCTCCTATCACGCGAAACTGTGCCAGGCCACGCCAAAGGCCGTGCCCCCGATCAGCACGACGATGGCAACCGCGACTGCGAGCCACTGGCGAGGCAGGCTGTTGCGGTCGTACAGCATCGGCAGGTTCGTGTTCACATCCCAGCCTACTTGATAGTCAGGTGCGAAGCGCCAGCCGATGGCCAGGCCCGCGATCAGGCCGCCCAGGTGACCCAGGTTGTCGATGCCGGGCAGGCTAAAGCCGATGAACAGGTTGATGGCGATGATTGCCGTGATGTTGATGAACTGCTGCCGGCCCAGCTTTCCGAGCATCTTGCGGCGGAGACCTAAGAACGCCATCAGCGCGCCGGCCAGGCCGAAGATCGCCCCAGACGCGCCTACAGAGATCGGCGCCCCGAAGTCGAAGCTCAACATGCTGCCATAGAGTCCTGCCAGCAAGTAGAGCACCAGGAACCGGCTGCGCCCGAAGAGCCGTTCCACTTCCAGGCCCAGTGCCAGGAGGGCGTACATGTTCAGTGCCAGATGGGCAATGCCGGCGTGCAGGAATGTAGCGGTGAGCAGTCGCCAATACTCGCCCTGCACGATCAGGTCATTGACCTTGGCCCCAAAACGGATCAGCGTCTGGGTGTTTTGACTGCCGCCGAATACCATCTCGGCCAGCCAGACCACGACGTTGATGCCCAGGAAAACCTGTGTGAACAGAGGGCGGCTCAACGGGATGGCCATTCCTGGTGGCCGGGGCGGCGCAGCCGGAGCGCCCGGGCCGGTCTCTGGATCGGGTGTCATCGTTTGATGCTCGCGCTGCGCGCGTCGGGGTTCACCCGTCCTGCTCCGGTCACAGCGTGATCTGTCGCTGCACCACGCGACATTTCTCGGCCAAGACGATCGCCGCAATGGTGTCCACCACCTCATCCAGCTCGCCGTCGCGGTTCTCTACGACGTAATCAAACTCGCCGATTCGCTTGACCTCTTCGCGGGCTGTGGCGATGCGCATCTTCAACCCCTCCGGACTCTCAGTCTTCCGTTCGCGCAGCCGGTTGATCAGCTCTTCCTCGTTGGAGGCCATCAGGAAGATAAAGACTCCGTCGGGGCACAGTTGGCGCACCGTCGCCGCCCCTTGGACGTCAATGCGCATGATGACGTCTTCTCCACTGGCCAATGCGCTCCGCACTTGCTGTTTTGGGATGCCCTTGTAGTCCCCGTAAACGATCGCGTATTCCAGCAACTCGCCGTGGTCCATCATGTCGGCAAACTCCGCCACGGACACAAAGAAGTAGTCGCTGCCGTGCACTTCGCCCTCTCGCCGTGGTCGCGTGGTGGCGGTGACGACAAAATGATAGGGCATTCCCCGTTCTCGCATTCGTTTGAGCGTGACATCCTTGCCCACACCGGATGGGCCCGAAATCACGATGAGCAATGGAGACTGCTGGCGGTTGTAGTGATCAAGAGGGTCGTTGTCGCCGGTTGGTCTGCTATCGCGCATGTTCTCGCTGCCTTGCATATCGGAACTGTTTGTAGTAAAATAGTCGTCGTGAGTACCGGCACGTCAACCGTGTGATTTTAGCAGGAAAGGGCATCAAGGTGCCTTCCCGTACAAGAAGAGGTGATCATGCCGATCTACGAATACTGTTGCCAGAACTGCCAACACCACGTATCCATACTTTTCCGCAGTTATTCCGAAGTTTCCACTCCGCACTGTTCTCATTGCGGCAGCGAGGACCTGGCGCGTCTTGTCTCCAAGGTAGCCGTCCTGCGCTCCGAAGACCGCCGCATGGAGGACCTGGCCGATCCCAGTCAATTCGGCGACCTGGATGAAAACGATCCTCGTAGCATGGCCCGCTTCATGCGCAAGATGGGCGACGAAATGGGGGAAGATCTTGGCCCCGATCTCGATGAGGTGATCGATCGCCTGGAATCTGGCCAGAGTCCGGAAGAGATCGAGTCCTCCATGCCCGCGCTGGCCGGTGGCGGCATGCCGCCAGGCGGGCCCCCGATGCCTGGCGGGCTTCCGGTGCCCGGCGGTTTCTAGCGCCCCGGACCACGTGCCAAAACCTGTTTCACATGGTGGAAGACCTCGGCCGCCACTTCATCGAATGGCCGCAAGGCGTCCACAACCACCCACCGATCCGGGTTGCGGTTCGCCATTTCCTGGTAGCCGGCGTGTACGCGCTTATGGAAGGCTAACTCGCGAGCATCTATGCGATTCCACTCGCTTTCGCCGGCCTCAAAGGCAACACGTTTGCGGCGAAGCCCTTCCTCCACCGACAAGTCGAGGCAGATGATCAGGTCGGGTTGTAGACCGCCGGTGGCAAATGACGTAATGGTGTGCAGTGTGTCGAGGTCTAGCCCCAACCCGTAACCCTGGTAGGCAAGCGTCGAATGGGCATAGCGATCGGAGAGGACGACTGCGCCTCGTTCCAACGCTGGGCACATGAACTCGCCAACCAGTTGGGCACGCGACGCAGAGTACAGAAGAATCTCCGTGGTGGGAAGCATCTCCACGTTCGCGTGATCGTGCAACACAGCGCGGATCTGATCGCCGATAGCGGTTCCTCCGGGCTCTCGCGTGCAGAGAACCTCCCTGCCCTGCCTGCGTAGCCGTTCGTACAGCACCTGGATCTGGGACGTCTTGCCACTGCCCTCCGGCCCCTCGAAGGTGATGAATCGCCCTTTCATATCAGGACACCGTGTTGTTGGCGTAGATGCGCACACGCCGGCGCGGCTCCTTCCCCCTGCTGCGGGAGAGGAGGTCCGCATCGCGGGCCATTTGGTGCTGCTGTCGCCGGACGTACGTATTTTGTGGGGAGAGTTCGACCGATGATGCACCGGCCGAGACCTGCTCAATCGCGGTGCGCGCCTCATCCAGCGCCCGCACATACGGGTCGGCCAGGCCGTCGCGATCCAGGCCGAAGATGTCGAGCAAGCACGTTTCCATCTGCGGCACCGTGTTTGAACGCAGGACGTAGACCGGCATCCCTCGCCGCTCTGCATCGGTCACAGTCTGCGCTCGCCGGCGGTAATAACTGCGCAAGGTGATCACCACTTCCGCCTCTCCCAGCCCATTCACCAGGATGATGGGCAGGTGCAGGCTTCGGGCGGCCTGTTTCAGCCGATTGCGGCTGACTCCGTAGACGAATATGCGTATCGAGTGCAGAGAAGGAGCCGGCACTTTCTCTCCCCGCGCCCGTACCGAGGGATACTTGCCCGCCTT
This sequence comes from uncultured Ardenticatenales bacterium, assembly GCA_964508275.1. Classification (GTDB taxonomy): domain Bacteria; phylum Chloroflexota; class Anaerolineae; order Ardenticatenales; family JAADHH01; genus CAZDTE01. The sequence continues at coordinate 20,525 of CAZDTE010000006.1, read as the reverse complement.
CGCCCGGTCCGGCGACTGGCCAAGAACCGCTTCTTCGCGCTGGATGTTGCCCTCTTCGTCCCGAAAGCGGATCTCCGCAGGGAGAGAGCGGCCACGCAGAATCGCGTCCACGGAGGCCGCGACGTCGTGACGGACGGCCGACCGCTGCCAATCCTGAATCTCGATGACTACGTCAAACGTCGGAGGGGCCTTGCGTTCCAGCACCGATTTCTGCGTACCGCGACGCCGGGCCTCTTCGTCCCCCAGGGTCACCGCCTGGATACCGCCGACCAGGTCACAGAGCGTAGGGTTCATCATCAGGTTATCCAGCGTGTTGCCGTGGGCTGTCCCGACGAGTTGCACCCCCCGTTCGGCGATGGTGCGGGCGGCCTCGGCCTCCAGCTGGCGTCCGATCTCGTCAATGATGATCACTTCGGGCATGTGGTTTTCGACCGCTTCGATCATCACCTCGTGCTGGAGGGATGGCATGGGCACCTGCATCCGGCGGGCCCGACCGATGGCCGGGTGTGGAATGTCTCCGTCGCCGGCGATCTCGTTCGATGTATCCACGACGACCACCCGCTTGTGTTCCGCAAGGATGCGGGCCACCTCGCGGAGCATGGTGGTTTTGCCGACGCCCGGTCGCCCCAAGAGCAGGATGTTCTTCCCCGATTCGACCATGTCACGGACGACGTCCACCGTGCCGTAGACCGCTCGACCGACACGGCAGGTGAGTCCTACGATACGCCCTTCCCGGTTGCGAATGGCCGATATGCGGTGCAGCGTGCGCTCGATGCCCGCCCGGTTGTCTGACCCAAACTCCCCGATTCGCGAGGCCACGAATTCCAGATCGTCGTGCGTCGTCTCGCGTTGGCTGAGCGTGACCTCCTTGGTTGTAAAACGTGCTTCGGGCAAACGCCCCAGATCCAGAACGACTTCTAACAGTTCCTCTTTCCGATTGGCTACATCCAGAGCACCGCGTATCTCGGAAGGCAATACATTGAGCAGTGCCTCAATATCGTCAATGGTCTTCGTTCCCATAACCTCTCCTTGGACACGGGGCTCAATCGCCCATAGTGCCCACAGCTTCACTCGGCTTGCCGGCTGCTGGCCGTTGGCACCTGGCCGGCCGGGCGTTCCAGTGCCGCCGGCACCAGAATGCGCCGCGGCTCCCGAATCGGGATGGTCAATGGCTTTACCATCAGCACCCGCGCGGCCACAGACTCGAACCCTGCCCGTTCCAGTGCGCTGACCACATACCCTTCGTAATCCCGCACGTCGCAATAAACCGGAACCTGCGGGTCCGAGGGGAGCAGCGCCAACCCTTCCCGGAGCAGGCTACCGGCCTGATCGTACACCTGCGGGTGCAGAACCAGCTTGATCCAGTTCCCTCGCGGGCCCTTCCAAAGGCGCAGGTGCCCAGCGATTTCCTGGTCATCCGCTTCCAGAACGTGGTTGGATGAACGAGACGTCAGCACATGCCAGGGCCCATGTTCTTCGGCGGCCTTGGAACCCCCAGTGGTGTCCGCTTCGGCCTGTTGTACGATGGTCGGCACGAGCAACCCGGTCAGTTTGCTCAAACCCCACATGTCGCGGGAGTGCATGGGCCGCCAGTACGCCGGCTTCTCCACCGGCAACCGATTCTCCGTGCCGCCCCGTCGGAAGATACGGTCCTTGGTGTAGATGGAGAATCCTGACTGCCGGAATACTTCGATCTCCGCCGGTCGGTCATCGTCTATCTGCGCGAAGACGCGCTGGATGCCCCGCTTGCCCGCGATGGTGCGTATCTGGCCGAGGAGGCGCTGCCATGTCCAGATGACGCCGTTTCCGCTGGACAGGAGGGGAGCCACGTACACGATGTCTTGCTCCGGGCGGCCGGCGCGATCGCGGGCCTGCGCGAAGCCGTGCAAATGGTGCCCCCCAGAATGATCGTCAACCACCACGGTGGTGATCCGGTTCCCAGAGTGGGGCAACAGCATCCCCTTCACGGCGGCAAGCAGGGGCGATGAAGGAGCAATGACTTCGCGCCGCAGATCAAGTTCCAGTCCGGCGCTCTGTAGCCTGCGCACCACACGCAGGTCCTGCAGGCCCAAACGATGGGTCACCACAACCTCCGCAGGAAACGTGACAGCAATCCCTTGTGATTCGTCGCTTGCTCAAGTTGGGACAACCGCTCCTCCAACGAAAGCCGGTGGTTCCAATCCGTTTCCTTCAGTTCTGTCAACTCGGTCTTCACGGCGCGCAGTTGCTCGCGGAGTTTGGAGTTTTCGGACTTCAGGCTGAAGTTGTCCTGAATGACCACACCCAGGAGGTTACGGTTTGCTTGCTGGCTGTTCAGCAGCGACTGCTGGTTCTCACCAAGAGAACGCAACGCTTCGGCCAGCACGGCAGCGGCTGATGCGGACAGTGCCCGTTCGTGGTCCTCGGTCACGACCGTTACGGCGCTGATTTGTGTCGCTGGCACCAACTGTTTCTGGAGCAGATCCTTTATCTCGTCTGGTGATTTGCCCCGCGCCCGCCAGGCCTGAATCTTGGTCAGCGTCTCGACATCCTCAGCCGAGTATCGCCGCCGCCCCGGTCCTTTTTCGATGCCGAAATGCGGTTGGCTGGCCTCCGGTGACAGGTAGGCCGCATACTGGCTTGACCAGCGACGAACGGTTGCCGGCGAGAGTCCCAGCGCACTGGCCACGTCTTTCACGCCGCGTGTCGTCTCATCGCTCATGATGATCCCCCTTCCTCCGCTTGCTGCTCCTCGGCATCCTCGTCCAGCACGCGGTAGGTAGCGTCAATGATCGGCTTGGCCTCCGTGCCACCAGAATCGGAGCCCTGCTGAGATGGACCGGCCGTCCCCATACCATCTCGATACTGCTGCACGATCCACGACGGGCTCATGCGGATGAACAGGTTCAGGCCCAGGAAGATGATGGCCAGGTCATCCAGTTGCCCAAGGCCCAGAATCGGATCGGGGAGCATATCGATCGGCGAGAGCAAGTACAGCAGGGCAAGAAGCGGGATCGACTTGACGCCGACCGGCACGCGACCGTCCATCAACAGTTGCCAGACAAGCCGGCCTTGCCGCACGATTTCGGTCAGCAAGTCCAACGACTCCTGCGTTGACCGTGGTTGTTGCTGTTTGTTCGCCATATAGCACCTCGCACTTCATTCTGCGCTATGAATATTATACTCGCCGAGGGGCAATTTGGCAACCGCGTTCAGCGCCCCGAAGCGCCATGCGGCAGGAAGTAGAGGTAGAGGGCTGTGTATTCCCAACTGCCCGACAGCGGCTCTGTTGTCCGCCCCCCGATCACGTACAGCTTGTTGCCGACCGTGGTTACGCCCATGCCATACCACGGGCCAGCACCGGGAGAATCGGTCGTGTCCCACGCCCGGCGAGCGAGATCGTAGCGCACAGGTGGCAGGTTTTCTCCACCGCCGATCAGGTAGATACTTCGGGCGATGGCCGCGGCGGCCGCGCCAGCTCGCGGCTCCGGCAACGGCTCAACAATCTCCCAGGGGCCCTCGCCGTTGCCCTCCGCGTAAACATGGTACGCGATGGTCGTGGACAGGGGTTGTTGACCGGAAATCCCACCGATCAGGTACACCGTGTCCTCGATAACGGCAGCCGCCATGTCCGCACGTGGGGAGGGAAGTGCCGTAAGCTCCGACCACTGCCCGGTGCCCGCATCATACACCAAAACCGAGGATTGAAACGATTCGCCGTCCCAGCCTCCGAGCAGTAACAGCTTGCCTTCCAGTGAGGCCAGGGCATACCGACTGCGCGGCGCAGGAAGATCGGGGGTGTGCGCCCACGATTCTGTGGCCGGCTCGAACGCCTCCACCGTTGACGTGATCGTGCCGTCGGCCAATTCTCCGCCCGGCACGTAGATGCGTCCCTCCAGGACGGCGGCCTGAACGTCACCAACCGCCATCGGTTTGTCCGGTAAGGCGCTCCACTGACCGGTTTCTGGATTCAGGGCGATGCTACGACCGGTAACCTCGCGGCCCGATGCGGGCTCGGTGGACGATGTGACGGTATAGCCGGCCAGGGCATAGATGCGTCCCTGGTACGCCGTCACCCCCAACCCCGTTTGCGGCGACGGAAGGTCCGGACCGGCCTGCCAGCGCGGAGGAGGGGTTACAGTCGGCCGGGCGACGGGTTGGGCCTGATCGGCGCCGAGGCGCGTCCAGAGCACAGCGCCCACGACGATGACCATCACCACCGATCCTGCCAGGGCCACCCCCAGATTCCAGGCCCGCCGGCCTGTTTGGCCGCTATCCGCTGCCGCACCTTCTTGCCCCGCGCCCACTTCGCTCACCGGTCGGCCGTCGCCCGCCGTGACCAGGCCGGCACGGACCAAGTACATGGTCGCTTCGGTGCGCGATTGCACGGAGAGTTTGTCAAAGACGTTGCGCAGATGGACTTTGACCGTGTTGATGCTGATGTTCAGCTCATAGGCGATCTGGCGATTGGTCGCGCCGGTGGCGACCAGTCGCATGATCTCCAGTTCTCGTTCGCTTAGCAGATTGCTGTTCTCTTCCATCGCGCCGTCAATCCGTCATCTTGCCCGGCTGTTTGCCCAGGGTCACGGGTCACGCTGTGCGCTGATTCTAACACACAGACCCTGATTTGACAAGGTTACGTTCGCTCGACAGCCAGGAAGTGCGAGAGTCCGAACCAGCGCAACGGGGTACTCTCCAGCAGATAGGTCAGGCGGCGCAGCGCCGTGCCCAGCCGGCGGTGTCGGCTTGTCAGATTGTCATAACCGGGGAAGATCGCTGTGTGCGTGATCAGCCGGCACGGCAACCCCTCGATGAGCCGCGACAGGCCGCGTCGCGTGTAGGCGCGTACATGGGGGGCCAGCTTTTGCCGCCAGGGATCGGGCAGGTAGCCGACCAGGGGGATATTGCCGAACCGGTATTGCCCGCGCCAGTAGACGCCGTGGGTTTCGAACGGCCACCAGCGGTTTGGCACGAAGGCTGCCAACCGCCCACCCGGTCGCAGCACACGCAGGGCCTCGGCTACCGCGCGGCGATCATCCCCCACGTGTTCCAACACTTCGTGCGAAAGCACCAGATCGAACGTGCCGTCGTGGAAGGGCAGCGCCTCCACGGAGGCACAGGAGATCGCGGGCAGATCGCGCCCTGCCTCGGCCGCCCGTTCGAATTCCAGTTCCACGCCGCAGACGTGGGCGGCAAACGGCCGCAGCTGGCGCACGTACATGCCCACACCGCAACCGGCATCCAGGACGCGGCTCGCCTCCGGCGGAGCGTAACGGGCGATCAGGTCGAGTCGCCGGTCTTGTCCAAAACGCCACACATAGCTCGGCAGGCCCAGGCGAGCCGCATCCGGGTCAGCGGCCATCGCTCGGCTCCCAGGTCACGGTGGCCAGTCCGGCGGCGATCGCCGGCTCGCGGATCGCTGGCCCTACGCCGACGCGCACCGGCCGGATGCCGGACGCGGCCTCTGGCACACTGCCCAGCGGCGCTCCTTTCACACCGAGGGCCGCGTAGCTCCACCGGAAGTGCGCTTCCCCCTGCAACGCCTGGGTGAGCCCCAACGTTCGCAGGGCGGCGACCGCCTCGTCGCCCAGCAACCGCGAGCCCTCGTCAGCGATGGCCACGGCCACGACCTGGGCGGGCGGGATCGCGGCCACAAAGGTGGCCAACCGGCGGGAGGCGTCGGGGTCGAGATGGGTGTCGAATGTGGCCCTGGCTGTGACCGCACCGTCCTCTGGGTTGATGGCAACCAGGTTGAAGCCGCGGCCCCCTCTCGCCATGTCCCGCCCGTCCACGAAAACGTGGGCCAGGTTGCCGACCTCCTCGCCGGCGCTTTCCACCAGGATCGCCCGTGGCACGGCCACCCCCGACTCGCCGACCGGCCAGCCACCCGGCGGAGCCGAGGGTGGCGGGAAGAGGCGGCCAAAACGCAGGTGCACGGCAGACGGCGACTGGCGGCGCAGATCGGCCGGTACCGGGAACGAAACCACGTGTCGCCCGATCCCAAGCCGGTGTTGGCCGATGACCTGGCCATCCACTGTCACGGAGACTGTTTGCTCGCCGGCCGGTGCCACCATCTCTAGCGCGAGGGTGTAGGCGCCGGAATCGAGCGGCAAGAACATCCGCGTGTCGCGCCGCGTGGCCCAGCGAATCCCGTCCGTCGCCGGCCCCCAGCCTTCGGCAAAGGCCAAATCGGCCAGCGGAGAATCCGTCGTGAGCTGGCCGATTTGTGGAGCGTCCTCCAGGATAGTGCGATAGACGATCAGATGGTCATCGGAGAACCACTTCGCCACCGGCAGGGCCTGCTCGATGTACGGGATCACGGCCTCCGGCGCGATCTGCCGTTTCTGGGCATTGAGCTTGTGTACGACGATGTGGCGCACGCGGAAGAACTGGAGAATGTCTGCAGCCAGAGTCCGATCGCGCTCGACGGTGCCCGGCGGAAGCGGGTGCCCGGTTTCCAGGGCCAGGAGGCTGTTGATTACCGGAGCCTCGGTGAAGTACTGGAACTTGAACTCCGGGTTGCGAGAGGTGTTGCCGCCGAGGAGGCGCTTCTCGTGTACGGTTTGGTAGAACTGGGCAAACATGAAGGCGTTGTGCAGTGGCCCGGTCACCCGGAATCCGTTGCGCCAGGCGAGCGGAATCTCCAGCACGCTGCCGCCGTCCGGGTCCGTTGCGATCTCGCGGTAGACGGGCGGCACGCTGTAATCGGACAAGGGCAAGGGGATGGAGAGGTTCTCCGCAAGGATGAGCCCGGCAAGCAGCAGAAAAGGGAGGAGCGAGGCGTGCGCAACGTGGCGGGAAACGGGCGGAGCGCGCAGCGACGTCTGTGGCCGGCGGCCTGTTTGCCTGGTTCCCAAGGCGGCCATGCCGTAGGCGACCAGGACCGCCAGGCAGAGCGCGATCATGACGCTGTAGCGACCCGGATAGCGATTGGCTTTGAAGAACGGCAGGGCGAGCAGCAGGTCGAAGGGGAGCGGGAGATCAAGACTGGCCCCGTTCAGCCGGATCGTCGGCCCCAAGGAGATGACGACGAAGGCCGCGCCGGCCAGGGCCCAGAATCGGGTTTCGGCCTGGCGCCGCCATCTCCACAAGCCGAAAAGGCCGAGGGCTGCTGCCGTGTATCCAAGATAGGCGAAGTTGAGGTAGGCGAAGTCGAACTGCTGGGCGAGGCCGCCCCACAGCGGGTGCAGGTGTCCTGGCACGAAGAATCCGAGGAGGTCGTTGGAAAAGACATCGGCGAAACCGAGGCCCACAACCGTGAAATCCCCTTCGCGCAGCAGGTCGGGGATCATCATAGCCAGGATCGGGGCCATGCCCAGGGTGAACGGAATCGCGATCCAAAGCAGGGGGCGGACATTGTCGCCGGCATGGCGCAGGAGACTGGTTTCCGGTGGTCGCCGGACCAGGGTGTAGACGGCGAACAGAGCGGTGAAGATGAGGGCAAAGGAGGCGTATGTGAACTCGGTCCAGCCGTTGAAGAGCAGGAAGATTGCCGCCAGCGCCGCGTCGCGTCTGCGGTATGGCGCTTGCAGCGCCCGGCGCAGGTAGAGCGCGAAGAACGGCAGCCAGTGCGCGCTGGCGATGTTGAACTGGCCCAGCGAGAGGAATACGAACTTGTGCCCGGCAAAGGTGTACGTGATCGCTGCCAGCAGAGCCGCGCGATGGCGAGGCGTGGCCGGCACCGATTCCGGCAGCAGGTCTTTGGCCAGCAGGTACATCCCCAGGCCGGCGAGGGTCAGCTCCAGGTAGATGACGGCGCTGTTCGCAGGGATCAGCCCAAACAGTAGCTGCACGGGCAGGGTGATCAGGGCATTCAGGGTGGTGAGTGTGTAAAAGGCCAGGTTGATGCCGATGGGAAAGAACATGAAATCGGTGGAGAAGGGGTTTTGGCCCAAATCCAGCAAGGCGTGGCGCACCCACCACAAGTTCCAGATGATGGCCGGATCGTCGCTCCCGTCGCCCGGCGCGCGAGTCGTCAGGTGAAGCGGTAAAGGATAGGTCAGCAACAGGGCGAGCAGCAAAAGGAGGCCGGTTGCCATGATTGTCGAGTTATGCCGTCGGAGCCAGGAAGAACGGTTCATGCGGGCAACTATAGCACACGTTCACCGAGTTGGCAAGAGTGTGTGTGCCAACGAGGGCGCGGGCGGGGTCTTGTTTTTGACAAGCGTTCCTTGCTGTGGTATAATCTTGGTTCGTCTGGGGACAATGCATCAGTGCGCTCCAGAGGGCCGCTGGCGAACCCAGCAGAATCTCTCAAATTGGGCTAGAATCTGACGACTTCCTGGTGGCGGGGAGCCCCGTTTGCGAGGTTTTTTCTTGCCGGCGCGGAAAACGTGCTCGCTCGCCGATCTGGGCAGACACAAGGACTGTCCCCACGCGGGGCGAAGCGCGTAGGGCTCGGTCGGGAGAGAGAATGGAGCCACATTTCTCCCCCCTCAATCCCCCTCGCTGGGGGGGAAGCAGGCCGGCGTTCACTCCCCCCATGCGGGGGGCCCCTTCGGGGGGGGCGGAGGGGGAGAGGCGCTATTCTCAGAGCATCCCCGTCAGCGATTGTGATCTTGGGGTTGGCCCATGATTGAAGTAACAAACTTGACAAAGTTGTACGGCGACTTCACTGCCGTCGAGGATATTAGCTTCCACGTTGAAAAAGGGGATGTGTTGGGCTTCCTCGGTCCGAACGGCGCAGGGAAGACCACGACGATGCGCATCCTCACCGGCTTTCTGTCGCCAACCGATGGCGCGGCCACGATCGCCGGCTACGACGTGTTCGCGCAATCACTGGAAGCCCGCCGCCACATCGGTTACCTACCTGAGACCGTCCCCCTGTATCCGGAGATGACGGTCCTGGCCTACCTGGATTTCGTTGCCAAACTGCGGGGCGTCCGGGACCGCGAGGATCGCGTGTGGGACGCAATGGAAACCTGCTGGATTGATGACCACGCGGACCTCCTGATCGGCCATCTCTCCAAAGGCTACCGCCAGCGCTTGGGTCTGGCCCAGGCCCTTGTCCACGACCCCGATGTGTTGATTCTCGATGAGCCCACCATCGGGCTGGACCCGAAGCAAATCATCGAGGTCCGCGAACTGATCAGGGAACTGGGCGAGGAACGTACCGTGATCCTCAGCTCACACATCCTGCCCGAAGTCAAGCAGATCTGTGACCGCGTGCTCATCATCAGCCGGGGTCACCTGGTGGCCGCGGATACGCCGGAGCGGCTGAGTGCGCGTTTCCAGGGCATGGAACGGGTTCTGGTGAAACTCCAGAACCCAGGCAACGACGCTGCTGAGCAGTTTTCCGGCATCAGCGGCGTATCGGCTGTGGAACCCACGGGCGACAACGACAACACATTCGAGATCGAGTGTGCTGTGGACGTGGACCGCCGGGCGGAAGTCGCGGCCGTCGCCGTGCAGAACGGTTGGGGTTTGCTGGAATTGCGCTCGGTCGGTGCCAGCCTAGAGGATGTCTTCTTGCAGCTAACGGCTGAAGAAGCAGAAACGGAAGAGGGCGGCGAATAGCTGATGGCAGACGGAGAAGGTGCCCCATGCGTAACACCTTGACGATTGCTCAACGGGAATTGTATGCCTATTTCGTGTCTCCCATCGCCTACGTCGTGGCTGCCGCCTACCTCGTGATCGGTGGCTACCTGTTCTCCCTGATTCTTTTCTACTCGCGCGAGGCCACCATGCGCTTCACCTTCGGCAACTTGAACTTCATCCTGCTGCTCATTGCTCCCATGATCACCATGCGCCTGCTGGCTGAAGAGCGTCGCTCTGGGACCATCGAGCTGCTCCTCACGTCTCCCGTGCGCGACTGGGAAGTCGTGGCCGGCAAGTTCCTGGCCAGCCTGACGCTCTTTCTAGCCATCGTAGCCCTGACGCTCGTTTATCCGCTGGTGCTGTTTGTCTTCGGCAGTCCAGACAGCGGCCCAATTGTGGCCGGCTACCTGAGCTTACTCCTGGCGGGGGCCAGTTATCTGGCGGTGGGTCTCTTTACCTCCTCTTTGAGTAGCAACCAGATCGTGGCTGCCGTGCTCGGCACTGTGCTGCTGCTGGTGCTCTGGCTGGCTGACGCAGCGGGGAGCTTCGCGGGCGGCAACCTGAGCAGCGTCCTGTCATACATCTCGCTGGCGAATCATTCGAACGACATGATGCGCGGCGTGATTGACACCAAGGATGTGGTTTACTACGTCAGCTTCATAGCCACTTTCCTCTTCCTGACCGTGCGCTCGCTGGAATCCAGGCGCTGGAGCTAGTGGAGTACCTGTCGTGAACACTCTGTACAACAGGATCGAGCAAGCCAGTCTATCCATCGCCCTTGGCGGTGTAGCCATCCTGGTGATTGGGCTGCTCGGCTGGGTCGTCACAGGACAGTTCGAAACGAGGGTGGAGGCTACGCTGGCCATCGGACTGGCCCTGATCGGCCTGTCCGCGCTGACCAACCCGAACACCGTACGCGAAGCCGTCACCGGCCGGCAGGCGCGGTACGGTTCCAACGCCCTGATCATGTCCCTCGCCTTCATCGGTATCCTTGGACTGCTCAATTTCCTGGGCGCTCGCCACCATAAGCGCTTTGACATGACGGCCGAGAAGCAATTCTCGCTTTCGCAACAGACTGTGCAGGTGCTAGATAACTTATCGGCGCCGGTTCATGTCACGGCCTTCTTCCCCCAAACGGACAGCCGCCAACAAGATGCCGAAGATCTGCTCAAGGAATATGCGGCTCGCACGGACAAGATCACGTACGAGATGGTGGATCCCGACCTGCAGCCCGCCCTGGCCCGCCAATTCGGGATCACCAGCTATGGCACGCTGGTCTTCCAGCGCGGCGAGAAGACTCAAAACACCTTCGGTTTGCAGGAACAAGATTTCACCAGTGCCATCGTCAAGGTCTCTCGTGACACAAGCCTGGTCGTCTACTTCGTGACCGGCCACCAAGAAAGGGACCCGTCGTCAGGGGATAACGCCGGGTACAGCCAGGTGCGCGATCTCTTGCAGCGAGACAACTACGAGATCAGATCGCTGAACCTGGCCGTTACCGATACCGTGCCCGCTGACGCGGCGGTTGTCGTGCTGGCCGCGCCGCAGATCCCCCTGGCGGCTGACGAGGCCCAGCGCCTGGTGACCTACATTGACCAGGGCGGCAAGCTTATGGTCATGTCCGATCCCCAGTTGCCCGATCCGATGGGCGGGGCGCTGGCGAAGTTCGGGGTGACCTTCCGCGATGATGCGATCGTTGACCCGCCCAGTTCGTTCTTTGGGGATGTGGGCTCACCGTTAGTCTCCCGCTACCCGTTCCACCAGATCACCAAGGACATGGGTGGGTTGACCAGCTTCTTCCCCCTGGCCCGCTCGCTGGAGGTCGCTCCGGAGAAACCCGACTTAGTGAGCGTCTCGCCGCTCATTCAGACTTCCCAAGACAGTTGGGGAGAGACGAGCCTGGAGTCCCAGCAGGTGCAGTTCGATGCCGACAAAGATACCGTGGGCCCGCTTTCTGTGGCTGTGGTTGTCGAGAAACAGGCGAACAATCCGACCGGTGATGCGACAACTGAAACACTGCAGGCCCGCTTGGTCGTCTTTGGGGACTCCGACTTCGTGGCGAACAGCGTCCTGCAGTCGGTGCGCGGGGCCTTCGGCAACGCCGATCTGTTCCTAAACGCCATCAACTGGCTTGCCGAGGAAGAGACCTTGATCTCTATCCGACCCAAGCCGCAGGCACAACACAGCCTGATCCTTACCCGGCCGCAGAGCAACTTCATCTTCGTGGTGGCAACCGTGCTGATCCCGGCGCTGGTGCTGATGATCGGCGGGGTGATCTGGTGGCGAAGGCGGTGAGCGCGGCCGGATGAACACACGGGCCACGTTGATCCTGGTCGCAGTGCTGGTCGCGCTGGGGGCATACGTCTACTTTGGCGAGCTGGGGGGCGGCAAGACGGCTGCCCTGACGCCCACACCGAGCGTCAACGCGGTGTGGGACGTTCCGGCCGATGACGTCATCCGCATCGCGGTGCATGACGCGACAGATCAGCAGGGTGCCCGGTTGGTCAAAGATGCTCAGGGCGAGTGGCAGATCGAGGCGCCGATCACGTATCCTGCCGACCCAACACGCCTGAACGCGTTGACCGGGCAGCTTGCCAGGGTCATGGCCAGCCGCGTGATCACCGATCCACCCGCGGACCTGGCCCCGTTCGGTCTGATCACGCCGACCCTGACCATCGAAGTCGGGTTACAAGAAGAAGGGGCGAAGCGACTGTTTGTGGGTGACAAGAACCCACAAGGGTTTTCGTATTACGCGCAGGCCGAAGGGGACGCCTCCATGTACCTAGTGTCGAGCGGGTTGGTGGACGACCTGCGCCGGCTGATCACGGAGCCGCCGCGGAAGCCGACACCGGTGCCCACATTTACGGCTACACCGGAAGTGCCGGCTACTGCTACGGTCGTGCCAACGCCGATACCGACCGTTAGCGAATAGCTGGCCTCAAGTCATAGCGCGCGCAATTTGTAAAGCGCGTTATCCGTAACGCGTAATCCGTATACTGCGTAAGAGATGGAGTCTCGGCTACGCGTCACTCGCATCACGTCTTACGTATGGACCGAGCACGCTTGGATGAGGGAGCACAGAAATGCCGATTTATGAGTATGAATGTTCCGAATGCGGAATCCATTTTGAGAGATTCCAACGCGTTGGTGACAAACCGGCCGATGTTTGCCCTGAGGGGCATGGTGGTGTCCGGCGCATTTATTCGCCGGCCGGGATCATTTTCAAGGGCGCGGGGTTCTACATCACCGACAACCGGCGCAACAACGGTGGTGGGCGCAAACGCTCGCCGGCCGCCAAGAAGAGTGCCACCGAGGACGCTGTGGCAACCGAGGAAAAAGCGTCGGAGAAGCCGGGGGCCAAATCCAGTGAGCCAGCCACAAGTTCCGCCGAAGCCGGC
>CAZDTE010000006.1:0-7511 GCA_964508275.1 uncultured Ardenticatenales bacterium | reverse complement strand
CGCCGAAGCCGGCCAAGCGTAGCGATTTGACAAAACTGGGGCTTCGTGATACCATGGCGTCGGTTTGAGCGCACATTTCCAGAGCTAGGACATTTTGGCCTGAAGATTGACGAACTTGCTCGCTTGGTGGTCTATTTGCGATACAACGCGTGCAAGCTCTGTTCAATCCCCAGTCCTTAGCGTAAAGACTCTTATCCAGAGGGGTGGAGGGACCGGCCCTGTGAAGCCCCGGCAACCAGTTGGAGGTCCGTGATCGTACACGGATCGGACGGGCAAGCGAAAACTGCTCGCCGACATGGTGCCAACTCCGGCAGAAGAATCTTCTGGAAGATGAGAGACGATGACAGAAACATCTCTGTCCCATTTGCCGCACGGCGTCTGAGTAGATGCCGTTGATCGCCTCTCTATCAAAAGGTAGAGAGGTTTTTTGTTTCTACCGGAAAGGAAAATGGAATGTCCAACGTGAACGGTCTGCGCTGTCGAGAATGTGGGAAAGCCTACGAGGAAGGCCCGTATTACGTCTGTGAGGACTGCTTCGGCCCGCTGGAAGTCGTTTATGATTACGAGTGGATCGCCGCGCACATCAGCCACGAGCGCATAGCCGCCGGCCCGCCGACGATGTGGCGCTACGCTGACCTGCTGCCGGCCGCTCCCAATGGGTCCCTTGGTGACCTTGGCACGGGCTATACCCCGCTCATTCGGGCACACAACCTGGGCAGGGCGCTGGGTTTGCGCAACCTCTACGTGAAGAACGACTGTGTCAACCCCAGTTATTCATTCAAGGATCGCGTCGTTGGCGTGGCCGTGAGCAAGGCACGGGAGTTAGGGTTTGATACCGTTGCTTGTGCCTCCACCGGGAACTTGGCCAACTCCGTGGCTGCTCACGCTGCCCATTGTGGCATGAGAGCCTTCGTGTTTGTGCCGGCCGACTTGGAGGAGGCGAAAATCGTCGCCTCCAGCGTCTATGGCCCGCGGGTGGTGGCCGTTGATGGCAACTACGATCAGGTGAACCGGCTCTGCACGATGATCGCCGATGACTACCAATGGGCCTTCGTAAACGTCAACGTGCGCCCCTATTACGCCGAAGGGTCGAAGACGTTGGGCTTTGAGGTCGCCGAGCAATTGGGTTGGCAGGCTCCGGACCATGTCGTCGTGCCGATGGCCTCTGGCTCCTTGCTGACCAAGATCGCCAAGTCATTCCGTGAGTTGACCGAGCTGAACCTGATCGCGGAACATTCGACGCACATCTCTGGAGCGCAGCCCGCCGGATGTTCCCCAATCGCCACTGCCTTCGAGGGCGAGTCTGGCGACATCGTCCCGGTCAAGCCGGAAACGGTCGCCAAGTCACTGGCCATCGGTAACCCGGCGGATGGGTACTACGCCTTGCGCGTGATTCGAGACAGCGGGGGCTACGCGGCTTCCGTGAGCGAAGAAGGGATCGTCGAGGGGATCAAACTCCTGGCCCACACCGAAGGCATCTTCGCCGAGACGGCCGGCGGCGTGACCGTGGGCGTGCTCAAGAAGCTCGCCGAATCGGGACGCATTGACCCTAACGAAGTCACCGTGGCCTACATCACCGGCAACGGCCTCAAGACCTCAATAGCCGTTGAGGGCCGGCTTAACCCGCTGATGCATATTACGCCCACCATGAAATCGTTTGAGCAGTCGCTCGCGCAAGGGACAGGCTGATCCCTCGCCGTTGCTCCCCGAACACACAGGAGACCTCGGCTCCGCCCGCCGAGGTCTCCTGACCGAGGCGCACTGAACAGGGCAGGCCTTCGCTCAGGGCGTGAAGACGACTCTGTCATTTGCATGAATTGAGGTAGGGGCAGGCCTTGTGTCCGGTCAGCAGGGTGACCACACAAGGGCCGCCCGCCCCTACACCGCAAGTGTACAATGTCCCCGCAACTCTCAATCTCGCCCGATCTCAGGTAAAGGTTTTCCGGAAGCTTGCCGATACATGAGATAAGGTATGGTCGGTTGTGCGTCGAGCGAGAGGGAATATCCCATGAGAATACTGGTTGCCGAAGACGACGCGGCTCAACTTTGCGTGCTCGAAGAATTGCTGGTCGCGTGGGGTTATGATGTCCTCAAAGCCAGAGATGGCGGAGAAGCGTGGCAGATACTGACGCTGGAGGACGCACCTACGTTGGCGATCGTTGACTGGCAAATGCCCGATGTGTACGGGCCCGAGATTTGTCGCCGGTACCGTGAGCTGTTCAGCTCCAGGCCGGCTTACTTTATCCTCATCACAGGAAAAGGAAGCCAGGAAGACCTCATTGCCGGACTGGACGCCGGCGCTGATGATTACGTCACCAAACCTTTCGTTCTGGAGGACCTTCGTGCCCGCGTGCAGGTCGGCGTACGTACCATCGAGTTGCAGGAGAGACTTGCGGGCTACGCAAAGGAGCTGGAGCAGGAGATCGGCGAGCGCAAACGGGCCGAGGAAGCCGTGCGGAGAGCACACGCCGGGCTGGAAACGCTCGTGAGGGAGCGCACTGCCGAACTGGCGGTAACCAACCGACAGCTTCAGGAGGAGATCGCCGAACGTAAGTCGGCAGAGTACGCAGTGCGAGAGTCAGAGGCCCGGCTGCATGCCATGTTGCAGTCGGCAAACGACGCTATCATCTCCGTCGATAGCAAGGCGAGCATCGTTTCGTGGAACAAGGGCGCACAGGAGATGTTTGGTTACGAGGCAGAAGAAGCCCTCGGCAAGTCGGTGACGATGCTGATTCCGGACCAGGGCAGGGACTCGTATCTTGATGGAATGAGGCGGATGCGCCGATCTGGGCAGTATGACGCAATTGGGAAACCGCTGGAGATACAGGGTCTGAAGAAGGACGGCAGTATCTTCCCGGTGGAGAACACTGTTTCCAAATGGAGAGTAGGTGACGACAGGTATTTCACCAGTATCATTCGCGACAGCACAGAGCGCAAGCGCTGGGAGGCCCAGGTTGAGGACGCCCTGTCGTACATGGAGACGCTCCAGGACAACAGCCCCGACAGCATCATTGCCACCGACGCTCGAGGTCGGATCACGATCTTTAATCCGGGGGCGGAGGAGTTGTTGGGCTACCGGGTCGAGGAAATCGTTGGCCAGCCGGCGGAACGGTTGTACCCCAGCCGGGAGGACGCCAAAGCCGTCATGCGCACGATGCGCACTGAGCCCGCGGGGCGCGTGCGCAACATGGAAACCTTGCTCCGGCACAAGCATGGCCGGTTGATCCCGGTGCTGATCTCCGCGTCTATCCTGCGGGGAGCCGACGGTCAGGAGCAGGGGACGGTCGGTTATAGCAAGGACCTCACTGCCCGTAAGAAAACTGAATTGCGAGTCCGCAAGCAGCAGGAATTCCTGCAAAACGTACTGGAATCGCTCTCGCACCCCTTCTACGTTGTTGATGTCGCCGATTATCGGGTCAGAATGGCGAACGCAGCCGCCAGGGGCGGGCGGGAATTGAACGGGGACTTGACTTGCTATGCGATGAAGCACGGTCGTGACACGCCTTGTTCGGAAGTTGGTGACGTCTGTCCGGTCCGAGAGATCCGGAAAACAGGCCGCCCCCTGACCGTTCGACACGTTCATGTCGCAGAAGGTGGCAAACCGCGCTACGTTGCCGTACACGGACACCCGTTGTTTGATGACGAAGGCAAGGTCGCCCAAATCATTGAGTATTGCCTGGATATTACTGAGCAAACGCGGTCCGAAGATGCACTACGCAGACTGCACGGAGAGAACAAGCAGTTGCTGCAATCTATTTCGTCCATCCTGATCGGCGCGGACGGGGAGGACAGGGTCACGCAGTGGAATGCGGTGGCCGAACACGTGTTTGGCATCGCGGCAGAGGATGTTGTTGGGCGTCTGTTCTCCGAATGTGGGATTGCATGGGATTTGGAGAAAGTCCAGCATGGCGTCAAACTTTGCAGGCTCGCCCACGAGCCCACGCGGGTGGACGACATTTCGTTTTCGCGGCTCGATGGGACCGAGGGCTTCCTGGGGGCCACGATAACGCCCATCACGGCCGACGGCGCCGGCCGATCGGGATTCCTCTTCCTGGGCCGTGACATCACGGAACGCAGAATTCTGGAGGCCCAATTTGCTCAGGCGCAGAAACTGGAAGCGATCGGCCAGCTCGCTGCCGGCATCGCCCACGAGATCAACACGCCGATGCAGTACGTCGGCGACAATACCCGGTTCGTTGAGGAAACCTTCGCGGACCTGTTACGAGCGCTCGAAGTGTACGATCACCTGTTCAACGCAGCGCAGGAAGGCTCGATTTCGCCCGATGTGGTTGCCCATGTGGAAGAAGTCGTCGAGGATGTAGACATCGAGTACTTGCTGGAGGAGATTCCCCAGGCCATCTCGCAGTCGCAGGAAGGCATCAACCGGGTGAAAGAGATCGTCGGGGCGATGAAGGAGTTCTCGCATCCGGGCGTGGAGGAGAAAGCCGCCGTGGACATCAACAAGGCGATTGAGAGCACGATCACTGTGGCACGGAACGAGTGGAAATACGTTGCCGAGATGCAGACGGATTTCGACCCGGGCTTGCCGCCGGTGTTCTGCTTCCCCGGCGAGTTCAACCAGGCGATTCTGAACATTCTGGTGAATGCTGCCCACACCATTGGCGACGCGATTTCGATGAATGGATCGCACGAGAAAGGCACAATCGCCGTTAGCACTCACAACGGCGAGGACTGGGTGGAGATTCGGATCCGAGACACGGGCACAGGAATTCCGGAGAACGTTCGCTCGCGAGTTTTCGACCCGTTCTTCACGACCAAGGAAGTCGGCCGGGGGACAGGGCAGGGGTTATCGGTCGTACACTCTGTCATCGTGGAAAAGCACAAGGGGACGATCACGTTCGACACGAAAATGGGCGAGGGGACGACGTTCGTCATCCGCCTACCGGCCGGTGATCGGTAATGGTTGCGCGCCACCAGGAATGAAGATGCGTCGAGCGTGGAGCGTTTTGCGTACTGCGTGACACGCAGCGCGAAGTACCTGACACCTGACACGTGTCCTCAAAAGAGCCGGCCGCCCAGCGGCCATCTGATTGCTGGCTACTGGCATCTGTCTACTGTTTTCGAAGCAGTGCCCAATGGACGAGCAACTTATGGATGACAAGCGCACAACACGCATCCTGTTCGTAGATGACGAGCCAAGGATTCTGGCCGGTCTGCGACGGACACTGAGGCCGATGCGCCGCGAATGGGACATGTCGTTTGTGGAGAGCGCGCAGGAAGCTCTCGATTTTCTTTCCGCACAGCCCTGCGATGTGATCGTGTCGGACATGCGCATGCCTGGCATGGGGGGTATGGACCTCCTGCGCCGCGTTCGGAAACTGCACCCACATATCGTGCGCATTGCCCTCTCGGGCCAGGCAGACGAAGAAGCCATCCTGCGCTCGGCCGACGCCGTACACCAGTTCCTGGCCAAGCCCTGCGCCGCGGAGATGGTCAAGTCTACGGTGACGCGCGCCTGCACGCTACGCGAGCTGGTGGAGGGTGAAAAACTCAGGCGACTGATCACAAAGATGGAGTCGCTGCCCAGCCTCCCGGCGCTCTACCACGAGTTGATAGACGAGATCCAGTCCCCCGACGCTTCGCTGAAGCGAGTTGGCCAGATCGTCGCCCAGGATATGGGCATGAGCGCGAAAATACTGCAGCTGGTGAACTCCGCCTTCTTCGGGATTCAGCAGCACGTCACAAGCCCAACCCAGGCGGTGAACCTCCTCGGTCTCGACATCATCAAGGCGCTGGTGCTCTCGGTTCACGTATTTTCCCAGTTCGAACAAGATGCGGTGGGCGGCCAGTCCCTTGGCGCGCTTTGGCGGCACAGCGTCGTCGTCGGGGCGTTTGCCAGACAGATCGCCAGAGCAGAAGGCTCCGATCGGAAATCAGTTGATGCGGCCTTTGTTGCGGGCATGCTCCATGATGTGGGGAAGCTCGTGCTGGCGGTGAACTTGCCCACGACATATCAGGCGGTTGGTGCCCTGGTAGAACTGGAAGGAACCAGCCTGTTCGAAGCGGAGCGCAAGCAGTTGGGGGCAAACCACGCGCAGGTGGGCGCCTATTTGCTGGGGCTCTGGGGGTTGCCCCATCCAGTTGTAGAGGCCACCGCCTTTCATCACGAGCCCAACAGCCAGGCCGCCGATCACTTCACGGGCACGACGGCTGTCCATGTCGCCAACGGACTTGACCACGAGCGACACGCATCAGACGAAGTGGGTGTACCACCGGCATTTGATCTGTCGCATCTGGCCCGTTTGGGTTTGACCGAGAGACTCCTGGTGTGGCGACCGCTTTGTATGGAAGTGATCGAGGGGGAATTGGAATGATAGCTGACCGTGTCCTCTTTGTGGACGACGATCCGAACATCCTGGCATCCTTCATGCGCCAACTGCGGAAACACCTCCAAATGAGTGCCGCGCTCAACGGCGAGCAGGGCCTTGAGGTCGTGGAGAACCAGGGGCCTTTTGCCGTGATCGTAGCCGACATGCGCATGCCTGGAATGTCCGGCACACAGTTCCTGGCCCAGGTCAAAGAGATCGCCCCCAACAGCGTGCGCATGATGCTGACCGGTAACGCCGATCTGCAGACCGCCATCAACGCCGTAAATGAAGGGCACATCTTCCGCTTCCTCACCAAACCGTGTCCCAGGGAAACGCTGGTCTGCGCGCTGAATGACGGTATCCGGCAGTACCGGCTGATCATGGCGGAGAAGGAACTACTGGAACAGACTCTCAGCGGGTCTATCAAAGTGCTCACCGAGGTGCTGAGCCTGGTCAACCCGTTAGCCTTCAGCCGGTCGTCGCGGATCCGGCGCTACGCCATGCACATCGCCACGCAGCTCCAGTTGCCAAACGCGTGGCAATACCGCCTGGCTGCCATGCTGTCGCAGGTTGGGTGCGTGGCTTTGCCTCCTGACGTTCTGGACAAGGTGTACGCCGGTCAGCCACTGGCCGACTTCGAACAGGAAATGTTCGACTCGCACCCGCTGGTGGGCCGGAATCTGCTGGGTAACATCCCGCGCCTGGAACCGATCGCCCGCATGATTGAAGGTCAGCACCAGCCGTTCGATGGCACCCTGCGCGACGTAGATGCGGATGACCCGGTGGCCCTGGGTTCAGAACTGCTCAAAGCCGCGCTTGGATTCGACCAGCTTATTACCGCTGGCCTCACGCCGGCAGACGCGATCCTGGAAATGCAGCGGCAGCCAAGAGTCTACGACCCGCGAATGGTGGCCGTCCTGCGCAATCTTCCTCGTGACGAAACGGCCAGAACGCTGCGTTTAGCCCGGGTTACCGATCTCAACACCCAGATGATTGTGGATGAGGACGTGTACGCCAAGAACGGTCTTCTGCTGGTACCCAAGGGTCAGGAAGTCACGTACCCGGTTCTGGAACGGTTGCGTAACTTCTCCCGCGGGGTGGGCATCGTAGAGCCGTTCCGTGTGCTCGTGCGCCCGACAGAGCGGGCGTAAGTCGCCCGACAGAGCGGGCGTAAGTCGCCCG